>NZ_JBHILU010000100.1:0-322 GCF_042193495.1 Bartonella sp. TS82HLJMH
TAACGCAAACCAAAAATATCAAAAACAAAATGTAGTTATAGAAAATCTTATCCGCCGTGAGACAGAAACAAATTCTTTTTTTTGAGCCATTCTGTTACTCTTTATACTAAACGTAATTCTTAAGAATAAGATCCTTCAAAAGAGATGGATAAACGATGATTAAAACTCCCTACTATCTTATAGATAAATCTAAACTCCTAAAAAATATGGAAATTATTGCTCGCTTACGTGAAATATCCGGAGCAAAAGTTTTGCTTGCTGTGAAATGCTTTGCTACATGGAGTGTTTTTGATTTTATGTCTGAATTTATGGATGGCACCAC
>NZ_JBHILU010000100.1:332-612 GCF_042193495.1 Bartonella sp. TS82HLJMH
ATTGCGTTTAGGGAGAGAAAAATTTGGTAAAGAAACCCATGCCTATTCGGTCGCTTGGGCAGATCATGAAATTAATGAAGCCTGTGGTTATGCGGATAAAATAATCTTTAATTCCATTCAACAGCTTCAACGTTTTGCTGATGTAACAAAAACCATTCAACGAGGACTCAGATTAAATCCAGGAATCAGTGCATCCCATTTTGATCTTGCTAACCCCTCTCGCCCTTTTAGCCGCTTAGGAGAAATCAATCAAAGCGCGATAAAGCGAATTTTGCCTCTC
>NZ_JBHILU010000101.1:0-601 GCF_042193495.1 Bartonella sp. TS82HLJMH
GCTTTGGGAAACTGGCATGGTCTTGCCCGCATGGAGGGTGAAAGTGACGAGAGATATCGTGAACGCATAGAACTTCATGCCCGTGGTGGCAATGGTAGCGGGACAGAGCCCTATTACAAGCTTATTGCCTTAACAGCAGATAGTCGTGTTAAGGATGCGATTGTTTACCGTAAAGGCAAAGACCCAACCATCTATGTTGCTCTTTTTGGCAACAATGAAGAAGGAACGGCATCTGAAGATCTCATACAAACAGTCTCAGAAGCTCTTCACAGAAAAAATATCATCATGACCAATGATACAATCATTGTTCACGCTGCTGTCAAAAAAGTGCTGGATTTAGAGGCAGATGTTTGGCTGTTACCAGAAACATCTTTGAAAATTCTCACAACAATGGAAACAAATTTAAGAACAGCATGGAGACAAGAACAAGCCATTGGTCGTGAATTAAGTTTGTCGTGGTGGATTTCAAAACTAATGATTTCTGGTGTCCAAAAAGTCATTGCCATTACACCAACACAAGACAGTATGATTTGTGATGAAGAAATTTTATCGATTGGAAAAATCACTTTAAACTTCAAAGGGCGTGCGCGCTAATGGTTGG
>NZ_JBHILU010000102.1:0-599 GCF_042193495.1 Bartonella sp. TS82HLJMH
CTACGATGCAGAAAGTTTCTCTCTTAAAACGTGTACCAGTCGGGCTTATTGGTTCGTTTGGGATGCAAAGTTTGCCGGATGGTTGGCTTTTGTGTGATGGGAGAGCGTATTCTCGAGAAGCGTATAGAGATCTTTTTTTGTTGATAGGGACGACATGGGGGGAAGGGGACGGAGTTGAGACCTTTAATGTCCCTGATTTACGTGGAATGTTTTTGCGTGGCGTTGATAACGAACGCAATATTGACCCATGGCGTTCTTTTGCAACGGTACAAGGATATTCATTGAAAGCGCATGATCATTTTATTGGTTCAGTGTCACCAGAGCGTTTTTCCTCACGCAAGAAGCGTTCTCTCTCTCCTGTTGAGAATTCGTTACAAAGAAGAAAGAGGTATATTGGTGAGGAGTGTGCGGGCTTAAGTGGCGATGCGTTGAAGGCATGTAATGAAGAATTTGACAGGATAACGGAAGAAGCAAAGCCTTTTTGGTTTACACAAGAGGATAAACCAGCCCGCTTACCTTGGTTTATCAGGAGTCCTTTTGCGAACTTTTTATATTACTCTACTCCAATCAAAGAGGGAATAAATGACAGGGTTGATCAT
>NZ_JBHILU010000103.1:0-584 GCF_042193495.1 Bartonella sp. TS82HLJMH
CAGCTCCAATAGCAAAAGCCGATCGACTACGCCATAAACCACTACCAAATGAGACACTTAAAGACCAAAGGATATCAAAATAACCTAAATTCGATACCGCTAAACCAACAGAGGACGCCTGTCTTGCTTCTTTCTGAACTGTCTTAATCTGCTGCTTACTGTCATGTAATTGATCACCTTTTAGGCATTATGCAATCCAATAATAATCTTATCAGAAGTAGAATCGTACAATATAACATCCCCCTCTATCTTTTCATAAAAAATAATCCCGCATTCATTAATAATACTATTATAATATATATTTCTCTTATAAGGAAAAAACTCTCTCAAAAATAAATATCGATTACTCAAATAATTCCTTTTGGAAATGATAAATGATTTTTTCGTATAAAACTTCACAATAAAAAATACATTTTTACTCGAAATACGCCCTTATCTTCTATTGCTATTCATTTATGCTGAGAATAACTTTCCTTCTCTTAAAATGCCACATGTAATGCATTTGATAAGAGAAGGAAAATTTATTTCGAATTTTCTATTGTTAATTCAGTATTATCCTAAATCCAGCACTTATACCCCAGTGA
>NZ_JBHILU010000104.1:0-581 GCF_042193495.1 Bartonella sp. TS82HLJMH
TTTTATTCTATGAAGGGCGCAAAGGCAGGATGGGCAGAGGCACGCTATGATGTACCACTCCTTGTGATGGATGACCGCTTAACAGCTTTTGTCATTAAAACCGATGATGCTGATCATTCTGTCTCTTTAGCAAAGCTTGGGGATTTTGATGCAGAACACCAGAGATACGTCTCGAGCCACCCTTATGTGACCGGTCCACGTTTTTCTTCTGTTAATGCTAGGAGCTGGACCGCCCATCAAGATGAGGCTTTAGCCTTTCGAGTGCTGGCGGCACGCTACACACAAACAGAAAAAACCATTGATCTTGGCACTTTTGATCTTGTTGACTGCTCTGATTTGCAAATACGCGCAGCCATTGAATTGCCTTCAAGCGATTGTTCTGTCATCTTTGAAATTGAACGAAACAATGGCACGGTTTATCAACTGCTTCCCTTTCAATTGCTAAGCCTTACTGAATATATCAGTGAAAAGGTAAAGCTTCGCGCCATTCTCAAAGGGACAGAGAAGCTCTCACCGGTTTTGTTTGCTCCTGTTCAATTGATTGCGGGGAAGATTCATAAAACGGCCACTTATGTCACCCG
>NZ_JBHILU010000105.1:0-250 GCF_042193495.1 Bartonella sp. TS82HLJMH
TCTGAATTTGAATATATTATGTCTTTTGATGATCGTGATTTGCTGACTTGGATTACTGGAGAAATTGCGCCACCATTTGAAATTGATGGTCCGCTTTTTCGTGACATCGTCAATTATCATATTTGCATAAATTGAAATGAATTCCGATGTCTCTCTTAAAAGAAATTATTATTCCGAAAAACACTTCCTCTCAAATTATTTTTGACGGTATTATTGATGGATTTGAAGCTTTTGCGCTTTCTAAATTATG
>NZ_JBHILU010000105.1:326-576 GCF_042193495.1 Bartonella sp. TS82HLJMH
CAGCAAGTTCTAAATTTTATTGATCCCAATTTGCCTGTGCTCCAATTTCCTGCATGGGATTGTTTACCTTATGACCGTGTATCACCTGGAATTTCTATCACAGCACGTCGATTATCAGCTTTGGTCCATATGGCAAATTTACGTCAGAATCCACATGATGCGATTATCTTAACCACAGCAAATGCAATTATGCAAAAATTGCCACCACGTAAAATGATTGAATCTCAGGTTATTCATGTACGTGTTGGCC
>NZ_JBHILU010000106.1:0-575 GCF_042193495.1 Bartonella sp. TS82HLJMH
GTTGCTGCTTGATGAAGCCACATCTGCTTTAGATGCAAACAGTGAAAAGTTGGTGCAAGACGCCTTAGAAGGATTGATGCAAAATCGTACAACCTTGGTAATTGCACATCGTTTGGCAACAATTTTAAAAGCTGATCGCATTCTCGTGATGGATAAAGGCGCTCTTGTGGAAGAAGGAACCCATGCTGAACTTGTGGCAAAAAATGGCGTCTATGCTTACCTCGCAAAACTCCAATTTTCACCGGAGTAAGTGATCATTATTAAAGAGCAGTATCTTTAAGGATATAAACAGCACTCCTTTCAGACAGGCTTATCAATTTGAATCTCTCATGGAAAAAGAGGGGCAAGCATTGAGAGGTTTTTCTTTTTTAAAGTCTTAACGGGCTGTTTTTTTCTGCGTGAGATGGAGGCATTTTTATAAAAATACTTCATCTGTGTACAAAATATAAAATGATACCAAGTTAATCTCTATGGGCTATGAAGATGTGCAAGGAGTTCTTTTCATAACAGCACTGTCACGTTGATTTATAAGGATAATTCATTGTTTTTCATGAGAGATCATGAATACCATAGGA
>NZ_JBHILU010000107.1:0-552 GCF_042193495.1 Bartonella sp. TS82HLJMH
CGTATTTCCTCAAAAGAAAGTTCTGTGATGATTTCGGGTTTTGCAAGCACTCCATTCATTTTATCAATAATCCTTCCATGGTAATGGGCTTGCCGGATGGCAAATAAATGCCTTCAAAGGACAAAGAAACTTGTCCAGCCTCACCCCATTTAAAATCAATTTTTTTCAATTTAAAACGCGGTTCCCACTTGTCTAAAGCCTCAGCAACAGCAGCATAAAGAGCAACAGCAAAAGCATTATTCACTGGAGCATCAATGAGTTCTGCAACATGTGAACCATAATCACGCCGCATTACACGCGAACCAATCCGCGTTGACAAAATATCAAGGATTGATTGGCGTAAATGATCAATGCCGGTTAATGGCTTTCCTGTTGTACGGTCCATTCCACTGTTCAATTGGGACCTCCTGTCATCGAGCCACCAGGGGAAACACCACCATGAACATGGCTGTTTCCAATATTGGTGCCGTTATGCTTTAGTCCACTTGAATGAATGGAAACATTATTTCCAGAATGAAGAGAGAGACTATCATTCGAATTCAGTGAAATGCC
>NZ_JBHILU010000108.1:0-549 GCF_042193495.1 Bartonella sp. TS82HLJMH
CTCAACGGATGCGGTGAATGGCTCTCAGCTTCATTCATTAGGCGATAAGGTTGCTACATATTTTGGCGGTGGAGCTAAGTATGAGAATGGAGAATGGAAAGCTCCTACTTTCACGGTTAAAACTGTCAAGGCTGATGGCAGTGAAGGTGAGGATAAAAACTATACCAATGTAGCAGATGCATTGGCTGGTGTTAGCAGTTCTCTCACGAATATTAAAAATGATATTACCAATGTAAAAGGTGATAGCCTTGTTAAGTGGGATGACGAGAAGCAAATAATCAAGATTGGTGCAGAAAAAGGTGGTAATACAATTACTATTGCCGATAAGGATAGCAAGGGTCGAATTCTTTCTGGCGTGAAGGCGGCAGAAAAGAGCGACGAAGCCGTTAATAAAGCACAGCTTGATAAAAACGTGGATAAACTTTCTCAAGATATTGAAGAAGTTCGTTCTGTAGCGGTTTTCTACGATACAGAAGAAGCTTCAGAAGATCTCGATGCGCTTACGAGATCCGCTCGTAAAGCTAAACAAACCAGTGTAACTTTTGGAAA
>NZ_JBHILU010000109.1:0-547 GCF_042193495.1 Bartonella sp. TS82HLJMH
TCCCACAATTCGCGGTAAGTCTGGACAAAAAGCGCACGGTCAATAACAGACAATTCATTGCGAAACAGATTTTCAGCAACCTCTAAAAGCGCGGCATTATCCTTATCAGCCTGCACTACAACGGCATCAATGTCACTATAGCCCAAAAGCTCCGCAGCACGCAGCCGATGCGCACCAGCTATAAGCGTATAATTACCCTCTTTAGCATTAGGGGTATGGCGCACCGTAATCGGATTCATCAATCCCTCCCGCGCCATTGATTGTGCAAGTGCCTTGGCATGCTCATCATCCACAGGGCGTATACGCTCCGGCACCACAATCACATCAAGAGCAAGCTTTTGAAACTGTGCCATCACGCCGCCGCCTTTCTGATCTCTTTAAAGAACAAATCCATCGCACGCCCCGCCCATCTTCGATAAGCTTTCGCAAAAACGGGTTCTTCCAAACGCCGGTTAATCACTTGCATAGATAGAGAAATAGAAGTCCGCTGCCGTGCTTGTATGGCAACAATACGCCGCCGCGGCACCTCAAACTGATAATGCAAGAT
>NZ_JBHILU010000011.1:0-83528 GCF_042193495.1 Bartonella sp. TS82HLJMH
CCAAAATAAAACCATCGGTTAAGTTGATCTTAATGAGTTTATCGAGGAGTCTATTCGCCGTCAACTCACTCTGCATGTTTGAAAATTTGAGAAAATACTCTGCATGATCAGAAAGGAATAAATGCATTGCGTATTTATTTTTGTATTCGTTCCATTGTTTTTCCATGATAATGCTTTAAGCCTTTAAAGTCTGGACAATTCTGATGCTTGTGGAAGAGCTTTTGGGGGCAAAGTTATGAGAACGTCAATGTTATGATGATTATGGCTGTTTATTCTTGCTATGGATGGCGCTGATGATCTTTTTTCGTAAAAGATATATTATGATAAGCAAAAAGAAAGAGAGAGTCTTGCTTCATATAAGTGGAGAGGGGGGGGTGGGCTTGTCCGAAATTGTCATCTCGATATCGTTGAGTGATGTGCAATCAATCATGGCATGATGGGGGGTGAAGAGGATAATATGCTTTTTCATCAACTTACCTTTTTGCTGAATTTTTGAGTGTGAGGAGAGAGAGGAGGGCGGTACTCAGAGAGGCAATACTCAAGATCTGCCAAACCGATAATCCAAAAAATTCTTGGTTGTAGAAGAGGGAGCCAAGATAACTTTCTGCCATGCCTCCGAAAGCACTGGACAAGCTCATGATTCCAAATGTGCTAGCGATTAAGCGTTCATCTATATTTGTGGCCTCATAATCGAGGCGTATGTAGATCACGATTTCAGCAAAGGAAAAGAGGATGATCGCGAAGAAGAGGTAAAAATAAGAATGCTCAAGAGCGTGGAGGAGGAGGAATGAGATTCCAAACAAAACAAAGGATAATACTTTGGGCGTTTTGGAGTTTTCTTTACATGCCCATTTGGAAACAGACATTTGGAAAAAGATCACGATGAGAGCATTCAAGACAAAAATAAAAGAAGTAGCACTTCCTCCAAAAACCTGATCACTGAACACAGGTATGGTGCTTTCGAGTTGGATATAAAAAAAGGTAAACAAGAATATAAAAAGCGAAACGCCAAGCATGGTCTTGTTGGTGAGCAACGTTCTAAAATCAGAAAAATTTATTTTGTCCAATTTGTTAGTATTAGAGCTTTCTTTTAAGGTGCAGTTCAGAAGAAATAATAAAAAAAAGATCAATCCAACGAAACTAAATAATAAGGAGGGGAGCATTTTAAAAATCAACATTCCAAACAAGGGGCCGATAGAAACCCCTATATTAACAAAGACTGATCTTGTTGCTAAGGCATCCACTTTTTCAGTTCTCGAAACATTTCTTACTAAAAAAGATTTCGCAGCAGGAGTGTATAGATTGCTTCCTAAACCAATGAAGGCGCAAGAGAGGAGGAGGATATAAAAATTATGCGTAAAACCAATGATGAGATAGCCAGGGATTCGTGTTGCTAGACCTAAAAGCATTGTTTTTTTACATGGACATAATCGGAGAGCACCCCTCCTAAGAGAGAGCCTGCCTTTTTGCACAAAAAAGCTACTCCGATGATGATTCCAACTTCTGTTGTACTGAGAGAGTTAAGTTTATTTAAGTAAATCGCCAAAAAAGGGACAACCATAAATATCCCAATATTGCTGAGTAAAGTTGTTATGAGGATGAGTTTTATGCTTGCCTTGAAAGTGAAGAATTTACGCACCATTTTATTTTGCCACCACAAGATTTACTTTTTTTGCTTAAGAAAGTGCATTTAACAGAGCCGTTTCTGAACTTGTTCCTGTGGTCAATAAAATGTCAGCGCATGCAGATTGGTCTCTCAAATTCAGAGTTTTTCCCTGTAAGGTGCATGAGTAGAGAATAGTTTGCTTGCTCCTTGCATGTTGCAAGCGCATTTGCTGAAATTTACCTGTTGTTTTGCATAGACAAGTACTTGACCGATAAAGGTTTGGAGATCAGTTCTTATTTGAAATAATTCAGGTTTTCTTCCTAGTGCACATTCTAAAAATCCTTTGTAGATATTGATGTTAAAAGTTTGGCAGAGTGCTTCACTAATTTGCACGCTTCTTAAGCGTGGATTTATTCAACAACTTTAAAGAAGTTCCCTTCAGTGATGATAAATTCCGTATGTGCAAAGCCCCCATGATAGGAAACAGCTGCTAGGATATTTTTAATCCCCTCTTCTATTCCCTGTAATTGTGCAATGTTCTTGTCTAAGGGAAAGCTGTTACAAGTTTCTTAAAGTCAGGCATGTCTGACATGACCATGCTTGAGAGGGCGAGAAGCTTTTTTTTCCCTCGATAGCTAATGGTTTTAGCACTGTAGAGTGTGTCTGTAAAGAAGGTTTCAATGAGATTTTTTTTGAGGGAAGTATGGTTTTTTATAAATTCCATGATTGCGGTAAATTCCGTTTTATTTTCTGCAAACTATACGTTTTTTGAGTCTGTTCTCTGTGGGGCTTTTAGAATGACAGGATAGGAGAGCTCGTGTGTGGCTTGGAAAGCCTCACGTTCAATAACAGTTACTTGTCCTTTTGTGAGACCTTTTTCACAGAGGATTTTTCTTAAACAAGCTTTGTCTCTACAGATATTTATCGCATAGGCATTTTGGGTTTTATATCCCAACTGGGCGGAGATTTCGTTGACACTTGTCGCTCACGTGTCTGTAAGATTGAGAATGCCACTACAGTTTTTTAAATTTTTGTAATAGGTTATCATTTCCGCATGATGAAATGTATCGCGTTCAATAACACTGAGATGCACGCTTTTAATATAATCCAGTTCATAAAAATCGAGATCTTTATTGTGGGTGAGGAGGTGTAAGTGAAGTGCGAGCGTTTCTGCTGCCTCTATAAGTCTAGCCAAGTCAAAGGTTGAGGCTTCCACCAGTACAAAATGCATCTCTATCTTCTCTTCATGGGAATTATTTGGGGAAAAAAACCGCAAAAATCGTTTGTTTATTCCCTTCAAAATGCGATTATGACAAGGACAACTGTTGTTGATGGACGTTGAAAAAAATGAAAAAGCGCGTATGGGGGCAATAACAATCAAGCGCAAGAGCGCTTGTGGGAAGTTGCAATCTTAGCTTATTTAATTTCCACTAAATCACTATCAGGTACTATAGGATATTGCGAAGTTTGAAAAAAGGATTTTATTTGGGGGGGTATTTTTTCAGAGCTTGAGGAGCGAATAAATTGAGATTTCCGCATAAAGCAAATATGGAAAAATTGCGCTTTATTGATACTCTCTTTTATCAAATAAGAGGATGAGAGCGATGATAAAAGAGCGCTTCTTTTAAGGGTGTGCAGGTGAATTAATGAACAATAAAACTCTATCCACCCGTGTTCAAATTTTTTCACGATAATGCGTTGCATGGTCTTTCGCCGAAAGAGTACAACCTTGAAGATTCAAGACATTTGTTAAATCGTGAATAGAAGTTAAAGCGCCCATAATATTATAAAAGGTTGGTGTTCTTCCTTTCAGGTGTAAGGTATGTTCGTGGTGTTCCACAGTTATATGATTGATCCTATGCAATATGAACACTCTCACCTGTGATGTGCTCAAGTAATGAAGCATCATCAGGATAAAAAAGGATACTCTTCATTCATTGTTTTTAGGCATCATTTTCAGGATGTGTTTTCGCTTGAATGTGTCCTATAAGATGTA
Source organism: Bartonella sp. TS82HLJMH (assembly GCF_042193495.1). Classification (NCBI taxonomy): domain Bacteria; kingdom Pseudomonadati; phylum Pseudomonadota; class Alphaproteobacteria; order Hyphomicrobiales; family Bartonellaceae; genus Bartonella; species Bartonella sp. TS82HLJMH. The sequence continues at coordinate 3,603 of NZ_JBHILU010000011.1, forward strand.
AACATTACTGTTTATCTAAAAAACATTGGCAATCTTGGAACACTGGAATCCTATTGGACCAGTTTCTTTTGTGGTAAAGCTAAGAGGTTTAATATCTAATTCAGGGATTATGTCTTTTATTTTCGACACAGATTCAGCTTGAAAGGCTTCCCCAAGATAGAATAGGTTTTTTAGAGTTTTTAATTTTTGCTTCCGAGATATTGTAATAAGTTTATCCGCAAAACTTGGCAGGCATATGATGGTATCGATAGAAAATTCTTCGATAGCTGAACTCAAAGTCTCAAGATCAACCATAGAGGCAAATGGATAATATGTTACTTTGAGCAGTCTACAAATTTCATGTGCAAATAAAAATCCCCCCCATAATCCTCCAGCTGTGAGACAATTTGCAACGGCGTTTACAGAGCAATCTTTAAAGACAGTTTCGAGCTTCTTTGCCGCAGAGTGTGTTACAAACTCATAATTGAGCCATTTATGGCGAAGTGTTTTGGGCACCCTTGTTGTGCCCCCAGTAGCAAAAATTATATGTGACATTGAAGTTCCTTATTTTTTTTAGTTTGCATGAGGCAAAGGCAAGAAGCAAAGGCGGAGATACCAACAATCATGCAAAAGGTGAAAGCGATGTGATTGTTGAAATGGCTGATGATCCATCCACTTGTCCATGAGCCGGCAGCTTGGCCAATATTTGAAATAACAAGAATATAACTAAAAAGAACACTGGCAGAGAGGGATGTAGTTGTTTTCCCTGCTTGATAGTATATTTCTGGAACCATGACAGATTCATAGACACTGTAGGCAATTAATGCAGTCACAGCGGTAAAGACGCCACCCATGAGGAAAAATGCAGCGAAACTTCCCATAAGCCATAATAGGTAGAAAGTTGATTTATCAGAAAGGCTGAGATGTTTATTGATTATTCCTTGCCAGATACAAATACTGATGCCAACAATTGAAAAGAAAATTCCACTATAAGGGGCGAGATTTCTGTCAAATTTATTGAGAAGTGTTGTGGTGGTGATGAAAATTCCCATGAGGAATGCACAAAGCAAAGCCGTGACCAGCAAATAAGCAATAGAACGATTATGTATTATTGTTTTTAAAGAAGAAAGAAAAGGATTCTTTATTTTTTTATTCTTTTCAAGAGATAATGTTTTATGGGGGTAGTGATAAACAATTTGAATGGATAGAACACAAAGATACAAACCAATGAGTGCAAAAAAAACCATTAAGAAGGTCGATGCGTTGTATTTTATGGCACTTGTTGCAACAAGAGGGGCGATAACGACAGCAGCATTTTGAAAAAAAGAATAGAGAGTTAATGCGCGCTTAAGAGCACTTCTCTTGAGATGTTCTGATAAAATTTCTCTCAAAAATGGCTTTGAAATTGCTTTCGAAAAAGCCATTAAGGTAAAAAAGATCAACCATGCAGAAGGTGTGAGCGATAGGATAATGCACACAAAAGCGCTACTCCTTAAAATAAAGGCGGTAGCCATTAAGAGTTTACGCGAAAATCTTTCTAATAAACCCGTTGTGGTTACCATGAGAATGCTTTCAAGGATTACTGATCCAGCGAGATAAAAAGCGACATTGGCAGCAGTTATGAGAGAAGAGTTTCCAAGTAAAGGGAGTACAAAGAAAAAGGAAAATTCAGAAAGAAAAACTGCGCTATAGATGAAAAAAGTTATTTTATTTTTGTCCATGGAATTTCCATAGAAGTGCTGTTAAATGATCAAATACATTTTGTTGTATCTCTTGAGGAAGTTTTGTCAGCCCTGTTTCTGCTGTGCACATTTCGTTGAAATAGTATCCTTCTTGATTCACCAGCCAGTCCACTGCAAGAATATTGTTTTTTGTTTTTTCTACGATGTTTTTAGAAATACCGAGCATGATTTGGATTGAGCAACAGCACTGTGCTCTGATGTTCGCACAACAATCGTAAGATCATTGAGACCTTGATCCTATACCTTCTCCTGATGATTTTGACTATTCCCAATCCTTTTGGATAACCAATTGACATCCCGCATCCTTGCTTTTCCATTGTATCCTTTATGAAGAGGATGTACGAACTCCTCCATAGATTGTCAACATATGAATGGGATGAATGATTTTGTAACCTTTTAATGAAATTATATTTTTTTAGTGGAAGGTTATTCATTCTCTTGAAATAGAGAAGAAAAACGATAGCGTTCGCTAATCATTTTTCAATTCTCTTTTAGCGCATGCGTTGATATTTTCCTCCATGGCGTTGTAAAAAACCTCTCTCAACAAGAGTGCGTCGTAATCGGGCAAAGTCTACTGTAAAGAGGTTGCATATCTTTGAGACTTCAGTTTCGCTATAGATTTTTTCCTTCTGAAAGGCTTCACCAATTTTTGATAGCATCTCTTCTGTTTCTAAATGGCGGTCGCTTAAATTTTCCCTATTCCGCCCATGTTTATTTTCTAGCATTTTCCACACTGTTTCTTCGGCTTGAAATCCTTCTGTTGTGTTGTGAATAAGTCCGAGGTTCAAAAGGCGATTGATGGATTTGTGAATGTTTTTCGCATCTGAATCGACATGTTTGAGGACTTCGGAAAGATTTTTCGCACCAAGGATAATGGCGGCATAAACAGCGCGCAGTGTCGGTGAGGTCATGGCAGAGATCAGTGAATTGCGGGTATCGCGTTTGTGAAGTGCTTCTTTTCCCATGGGCAAAAGATCATTTCGAATGGGCAATTCATTGATTTCTCTTAATTCTGCTTGTAGCGATTGTGCGCGTACAATTTGTTCGGCAGGGGTGCGTTTACGGATGATACCAAGACCACTTTGGCGATATTTGTGGTTTTCAGGGAGTGTTAAAGCTTCATAGGAGCCATCAAGCCGATAGAGGATTTCTTCCCATATGGGAGTTCTAACGCGTCGAACCCGTTGTTCGCCGTTGAGAGCAATTGTTGTTGTCATTGTTGGTTCATGCAAACAAAGATAACCACCAGGAGTGATTTGTTCCCAAAGGGTTATAACAAATCGTACATCATCTGCGGGAGTACCAGCATCAATCCAAGCAAAATCTATAGGCGCCCAAGATTTAAGTGTGCTTTCATCAAGAGAGAAAAAATTCTCATTGATAAATGTTACAGTGTCTTTTTTAACGCTATCTTTAAGAAGTTCTTGCCATACTTCTTCTGCTGATTGACCTTCGGCTGTAAAATCATCAATTGTAATCAGTCGCGGTTCGTAATTCTCAGGAATTCCTGAAGGGTCAAGCAAAGCTGTGCGCTCTTCCCAGGTGGAGGATTCTAAAAGTTTTTTATCTTGTTGCCATGATAATTTCGCTTTTTGAAGTGCTTTTGCGATAAAGCGCGTACTATCACCAGCACCGATTTCAATGATTGTGCGCGGTCTTGCCATTTGAATAAGCGCATGGATAAGTTGAGCACTCTTTTCTGTTCCCATGCCAGGTCTTATCAGCTGCATCTTTTTATCCTTATAATTTTATCAATCGCAGCATTCCTGCTTTTACAAAAAACTTTATTGAATCCTCTAGCGGATATTGAATACGTATTGGTGTGGTGGCTTGCTTCAAGAGATGTTTTGTTTTTTCATGAAGCCGGATTGTACGCCCATTGAGTTGATTAATGGCAAGAGTGTCAAGAGAAGAATTTATGATAATACATGTTGGCTCTCGTAAAAGAGCGGTTGCATCATTTTCTGAAAATGCTTTTTGATCTGTTTTGATGAGACCGTGTCGTAAAAGTGATATCAAAAGACTTCCAGAGGCAAGAAGAGTACCATTGAATTGTATTTCCCTCAGTGATTGGACAAGGCAGCCTTCACGAAGTGCTTCAAATGTGGGAAAGTCGAATCCGCCAAATGCCGCTCCTTTTGTAGAAACAGCCGTGATCGATTGAATTTGGCGTTTTCCAATTAAAGCTGGTTTATTTCTTGTTATCTGTACGTCCTTTGCCCATTGAACGCGTGATAAAGGATTGAGTTCACGTGGGTAGACAGCGAAAGAATTGATGGCTATCGGTGGTGTTGGTTTTTGTAATTCAAGTGTGTGGGAGCTCTCATAATAATTATGTAACATATAGTCTGCCAGTTGCCACACATAGCCGCCTGTTCCATTATAAAAGTTTAGTCCTATAGGGTCTTGTTGCATGATGTTATTGTTTTTTTGCTTTAAAATATCAAGTTTTGGGGAGGGTTGTTAGTTGCTCTACATTAAAGAGTGGTTTATCAAAGTCCTATTGGGTTGGTATGGGGTTGCATGGGAGATACAACGATTTGATCGGGTGGTGATTGTCATGCCATTTTTGGGACATTGTTTGCTTGCTGGACAAACAGCCGAGTCCACTAACCATTCTCAAATTCTCTCTGTTCCTTTTTTTGCACGGCACTGTTCAAGATAAAACCTAATATGCCTGCGATCATTGTGGTGATGCCAATGATAAACAGTGTGCTTTGGGTATGATGAACATGGACAAAACCGGCTCCTATAAAGCCAAGGCATACGGATGTTTGTATGATGAAGAGATAAGCGGGCATTTGACTGTTTCGCTTTTCTTTTTGAATGGCTTTCATCATAAAACTTGCCATTAGAGCATTTTGTACGCCGTTTGCACTCCCAAGGATGAAAAATGACAGCATCATCAGCCATATGAGCTGTGTGAGGGAAAAGCAGAAAATTGCAAATCCAATGATTGCCGCAGCCAGTGATGCACCAGCGGCATTGCCAAAGCGATGAAAAAGGCTGGAGAAACAGAGTGGACCAACCACGAGGCCAAGACTTACCATGCTTGTGATTATCCCATAGGTTTCAGCGCTTAAGTTGAGATCGGTACGAATGCGGACAATCGATAAGACGTTGAGAGCAGAGGTGAGGATGATGGTAATGATGAGGGGAGAAAGAGCATAGACAACATTTTTTTTACGCAAGAGACCCGTTAAATCTAGCCCTTTTTTGCTTTTTTGCGTTGTGTTTGTCGTTTGTGTATGAATTTTTAAACTTTTAAAACAGAAGAGAGTGATAAAGGTGGCAAAAAGAACCATGATTGACAGCGCAAACAATCCTCTTTGCCCGTTCGATAGACCATACAACACCCCCCCTAGCAGTGGTCCGGCAATATAGCCAAGATTACGAACTGTTTGGATAATACGGTTTATACGGTCTAGTTGCTGATCATTGTTTGCAAATTCTGGGACGGAAACGAGGATTGCGGACCAAAAGATTGAACCAGCACAACCTAGTGCGAAAGAAAGTGCAATATAAATCCAAAATTGGTTGGCGATTGCAGCTGTGGCTATAAAGAGTGCTTCAAACAATAAAACAATGGGTACTGTTCGCGCTGGTTGGAAGCGATGCAAGAGGCGTGGTGCAATTGGTCCGGCACAAATTGCCCCGATAAGCCCTGCAAACAGCAGCATTGAAATAGATGCTGTGCTTTCTGCTAAGTGGAGAGCAAATGTAACTTGTGCTGTTTCATCGGCAAAGCTGCTAAAGCCCAAAACAAGGAAAAGTCCCATTTGGGCGAAAATCATGGATTTCTTCTTTGTCACAACGCTCCCCCCAAGATGCTAAAGGTACAATTTTCTTCTGCGTATTTATGGGATATCCCGTGCTTTGTCTAGTTTTTCTTGACGATCAGTTGAGAAAGGAAGTTTTCAGAGCTCTCTTCAAAATAAGCACAATGCCTATTTGCAGCGATGAGCAATTCCTTATGTTTTTTGAAAGGGGAGTATTGAAGGATTATGGGCTGGCGAAGTTATCTGATATGAGAGACAATGATACAAAAGGGCAATCAGGAAATTTTGCAAAAAAGCTGCACGGATTGTACAGCTTTTTATTGGCTTTATACTTTATCAAGAAAAAGTTTTTAAAACTTGAAAGAGTCTCTACGGCTTCTGTAACCATAATAGCCAAACACACTGGAAATAATGGCACCAATCAGGCTTCCTAAAAAAACCCACCATCCCATATGTGATGCTTTTGTAACAGCTTTATTCGCAGTATGACGGGCATCTTTTATCGATTTATCAAGCTTTTTAGAGAGTTCTTCAGCCTGTTCTTCGAGAGATTTGATGGCGTGTTCGGTTTGTTCCTCTGCTATTTGATAGATATGAAGCGCATTGTTAGCAGTTGTTTGTGCGTCCGCACGGGACATACCATTGTTCATAAGGGCATTGATGATATCACTTCGATCAAATTTTGTCGTGATGGCTTCTATACGATCAGAAAGGCGGTCACTGAGATCTTTCAGATATGTGCGATAGTGAGAAGGGTCCTTCTTAAAAGCTGTTATCGCAGAACCAATATCATTGAGAGCTGCCTGATAGGACTGCTTTAAGCGCTCAGGATTAAGAGCAGGAATGTTACTTTTGTTGAGCAGTGTGTGCAATTCACTGCGTAGTTTATCAAAATCAACAGCATTATCTGTTTTTGTTGTTAAAAACTTTTCAAAGTCTTCGCCGTTGAATTTTGAAAGAAGAGGGGAAATATTTGTTTTGAAGCTGTCTACGGTTTGTTGAACCATGGAGCTGTTTTCTAGGGCAGTTTTAGCACCTATTTTTGTTGTACTTGAAACCACGTGAATGGCTTGGATGGTCATGAGAAGTGTTAACAAAGCCCAAGTGAGAAAGCCGTGAAGGGGCCCTGACGATTCTGCAAAACGTCCAGCTACAAAGCCTCCCAAGGCTAGGCTAATCAGTGTAATGATAAGAGAGCCAATGCCAAAAGACAAGAAAGAGCCTTCAAATGGGGTTGAAGAGGTGAAATCCATTTGACTTAAGCCTAACGCTGCAACTAGAAAAGAGAGGCAAATTGAGGTGGCGAGTGCTGTCACTAGTCCGGCAAAGATTGCGGACCATGAAATGGGGGTATAAAAGAGTGGATACTGTTCTTCTAATGAGGTTTCTCCTAGAAAATGTGTATCGAATGATGTGTCTCCTGGAATGCGAGTTTCCATGTGTTTATCTCCTTGAATATGCTGGAGATAAAATGCATCTTTAGCAATTATGTTCCAAAAGGGATAAATAGTCGCTAAAAAGGGATAGGAGAGAGATCTAAAGTTAAGATCGAGATCATCATGGTGGGGCATTTTCTTTAAAAACTTATGTTTAAAGCACGTTCATCGAGAGTTTTTGTTGATTATAAAAAAGGGGTGTGAAAACGACAAGGCACGCTATTGGGCTTTATGAGGTCATTCGACAAAATAATATGAACGCTTTTTTTATTTATATTCTTTCATAAATAAAAGCACACTTTGTATAGAGAGCTCTTTCTTTGTGTTTTCAGTATTGTATTCTTTTGACAAATGCTTTTCTTTTTGATTGTATCAAAAAGTTTAAAGACAGCCGTGTTAGGATATAAAATGTTTCGTTCAACTTTTTTTAAAAATCGTGAAATCTATGGACCACTTTGTATTGGCTTTGATCCTAGTCATAAAGTTTTACAATCGTGGAAGCTAAGCTTTGATTATAAAGGTCTAAAAGATTTTTGTGATATTCTCTTAACGGCAGTTATTGGCAAAGTGGGTATCATAAAGCCGCAAGTCGCATTTTTTGAATTATATGGTGTGGAAGGTCTTCAAGCGCTTAAGGAACTCATTGAAAATGCACACGAACAAAGCTTATTGGTTCTGGCAGATGCAAAAAGAGGGGATATTGGCTCTACTGCTGAAGCTTATGGTAAAGCTTGGCTGGGTCCAAGCAGTGCGTTTAAAGCTGATGCCATAACAGTTAATCCTTTTTTGGGGTTTGAAGCTCTTATTCCTCTGATAAAAGTTGCAGAAGAAACAGGAGCAGGGGTTTTTGTGGTTGTTCAGTCTTCTAATCCCGAGGGGAAACAAATACGAAATGCGCTTATCGGTGATCAGGCACTTTCTCTTCATCTTGCACAGTGCATTTGTGATTATAATATTCAGTCTCCGGTTATTCATCATAATATTGGTCCCATAGGTGCGGTTATAGGAGCGACATTAGGATCTGAATCGAAGGACACAATCGAGCAGTTAAAAAATAGTCTGTTTCTCGTTCCTGGTATTGGTGCTCAAGGTGGAAAAATGGCACAACTGGTACATCAATTTCCACAAAATCTATGGCAGAATGTTATTCCCTCTGTGTCACGCTCTATTACAGATGCTGGTCGAAATATTGTTGATTTAAAAAATGTTATCAATCATTTTGCAGAGCAAGCTCAAAGCACACTTATGTCTTGAGGATTTTTGCATCTGTGATAAATTTGAAAAGCTCTGAGAGAGGGCTTTTTAGGACGGTGCTTCTAGCTTATCCAGAATTAACAGTTGCTTTGTGGTTTCTTTTAAAAAGCACGGATGTCTTTTTCATTGAATGTTAAGCAGGCCTTTCATGTTGATGGGGGGTATGCTCATATTGAAAGTGCAAATATTTTCAGAAGATTGTCTTAAGGGTAAAGGCTTGCATCTTTTAAAAGCAAAAGCTTATGCATGTTGTTACAAATTCTTAGTTGATAAAGTTATTGCAGCGTTTGTTTCTATAAGATAGACACACGGTATCTGTAAATACATATTGTTGTTAGAGAAAAACATGTCATCAAAACAAGAAAAAACCAAAGCCCGTTTACCCCGTGGTTTTGTGGATCGTACAAGTGCACAATTGTATGCAACTGAAACAATGATTGCACAAATTCGTGAAGTTTATGAACTTTATGGTTTTGAAGCACTGGAAACACCGATTTTTGAATATACAGATGTATTGGGGAAGTTTTTACCGGATTCAGACCGTCCAAATGCGGGCGTTTTTTCGCTACAAGATGATGATGAGCAATGGATGTCTTTGCGCTATGATCTTACTGCGCCTCTTGCTCGTTATTTTGCAGAGAATTTTGAAGTTTTGCCAAAACCTTATCGTAGTTATCGTCTTGGCTTTGTGTTCCGCAATGAAAAACCCGGACCAGGGCGGTTTCGGCAATTTATGCAGTTTGATGCGGATATTGTTGGAACACCAACGGTAGCAGCAGATGCCGAAATTTGTATGATGGCAGCAGACAGTTTGGAAAAACTAGGGTTTCAGCATCATGAATATGCTATTCGTCTTAATAACCGAAAAATTTTGGATTGCGTTTTAGAGAAAATTGGTTTGGGGGGAAATGAGCAGGCTGAAAAGCGCTTAACTGTCTTAAGAGCAATTGATAAATTAGATAAATTTGGTCCTGAAGGTGTGCGCTTGCTGTTAGGGCGGGGGCGTTTGGATGAAAGTGGTGACTTTACAAAAGGGGCGGAGCTTAAGGATAAAGAGATTGATTGTATTCTTGCCTTAACTGCTGCTGGAGCTGAAACAGCAGAAGAAACGCTTGAGGCTCTTAAAGGAGTGGTTGGTGATCATGTTCAAGGGTGTGCGGGGATTCGTGAGCTTGAGGAAATGCAAGCAATTTTTGCCGCAAATGGCACTCAGAATCGTGTCAAGATTGATCCATCGGTGGTGCGGGGACTGGATTATTATACAGGGCCTGTTTTTGAGGCTACATTGCTGTTTGATGTACTTAATGATGATGGGCAAAAGGTTGTCTTTGGCGCTGTAGGTGGTGGTGGGCGCTATGATGGATTGGTGGCCCGCTTTCGTGGGGAAAATATTCCGGCAACAGGTTTTTCAATTGGGGTCTCACGCTTGATCGCTGCTTTGCAAAATCTTGGAAAATTGCCTATGAAGGAGATGAAAGGGCCGGTTGTGGTCCTGATGATGGACAAAGAGCCAGAGGCGGTTGCTGGTTATCAAAAGATGGTGATGCAGTTGCGTGGTGCGGGAATTCGTGCTGAACTCTATTTGGGAGCATCGGGGGTTAAAGCACAAATGAAATATGCGGATCGACGTCAAGCGCCTTGTGTGGTGATTCAAGGATCACAAGAACGTGAGAGCGGAAAAATCCAGATTAAAGATTTGATTGAAGGGGCGCGTTTGTCCCACGAAATTAAGGACAATCAAACATGGCGTGAAAGCCGTCCTGCGCAAGTGATGATTGATGAAGAGCAATTGGTTCAAACAGTACAAGATATTTTGGCAGCCCAAAAACGGTAAAGATAAAAGTTTTGTGAAAGCGATTGTTGGGAAAAGCTCGAACATTTCCTCTTCAATTTTCAGAATTTGTATTTTACTTGTTTAGATATTTTTAAAATCGCGTTATTTTTTAAGTTTCTGCGGCATAAAAGCAATTTTTAAAGATAAAAATGCTTTGTCTTCATTATGAAATAAATGCTTTTGAGAGCGCGAGGTAAGTATCTTCGTGAAGCAAGATACTGGACACTGAAGCATTTGAGGTCCTTGACGCAACCCTGTTTAGAAAAATTGATGATCAATAACAGAAAACCAATAGTTTATAGAAATATTGGTCATTCATATGGATTTAATTTTTGAATTCTCATTTGCTGATACCATATTTCTACTGTTTTATTGTCGACAGTCTACAATCTCACATCCATGAGAGATGAAAGAGATCTCAAGAGTTTTATTTTAGAAGATTTTTTAGTTTCAAAAGCAACGAATAACTTAAATCAGACAATTTTTAAAAGGAGAATATGGGAGGCATTATAAGAGATTGTAATGACAACCATTTGAAATTATTAATTTATTACAACAAATTAACTTTTTACGGAGAAATGAAAATGGCCCAATATGATTTTACAGTATTATATGAAAGAAATCCCTTTATTTTGAAAAAACCTGAAGATATTGGAAAATCATTTAAACTTCCTCCTTCAAACTTCGGATTTGAAGATCTTCCGCAAATTATGTTTTCAGGAGCGTCCGATAGCCGGCGTATGATTTTTGGGCTATCATTTAATGGTATGAAAGCATTTTTTCTGATGTTGTGGCAAGTAGGGAAAATGTCAGATGAAGATGATGTGGATTTATGGTTTGATCAGGTAAAATTAGATGAGGATACTCTCAATGAATTTTTGATTTTCGATCTTTCAATTCAAGAACCAGAATATCTTAATTTTGAAAGTTTTAAAGAAGGTATCAAAGAATTAGAAAAGAATAAAATTCTAGCGAAGGGGACAAAAAAATATTGTTATTTCATTAATCCAGATATTTTTGGTCTTCCTGAATGTGATGAAGATTTTGAGCTCGATGAAGAGGAACAGATAGAAGAGGAAGAAATGAAAACACACTTTATGGTAGAATATCCAAATAAACACCTTCTTTAACTGTTTCTCTCTTAGAGAAAAAATAAAAGCTTAGAATAAGTGGCTATGAGAACAGCAATGAGTCTGTTTATGGTATGTGAATTGGAATGTTTACGGAATCTGTTTTTATTTAATATTCTTCATGAACAGTTATTTATGCGGAGCCGTTTTTATGCCATATTTTCTTTCTTGATGCTTTTGTGAACCTTGTAGTAATGATGTTCATAGCTTTTGTATTTTAGAGCGTTTACGAGACGCATTTTTACTCTTTTTAATCGTTTATTCATATGCCAATCATCACGTGCTGATGAGCAAGAAAATAGTTTTAAGAGATTCAATATAAGAAGGGATAAAATAAAACAATCTTATGATATTCAGTGCCTCTCGTTCGACATGAAGAATTATAAATTATCTTTATAAATCAAATTATTGTTTGACACAAAGTTTTTCTCAATAGGAGAAATTTAGCATTGATCTTGCATATTTCATTGATACGTTAGCCCTTGATGTTTCTGAGAGAGTTTTGCGTGAATTTGCGTATTTCGCAATTGCATCCTCATCTTTTGATAGCGTGCAACAGTTTTTAGCTTTTTATTCTTTTAGCACTATAATTGGTTTAGATTTTTTACTGGAAATTTTTCAAGTTTTTTCAAAGCAGTTAAAACGTGAAATACCTATTAAAAAATTATTGCTGGAATATTTTCTCACCGAAAACGCACAACCAATTTATAATGTCTGCTTTGACAAATAGATGTTTCAAAAAATACAAACGACACAAATTTTCTTTACTAAGGAAATTTGTGTCGTTAAATTTTGTTTAAATGGACGATTTGGGGGGCGGAATTAGCCTTTCAAAGCTTTTAAAACATTTTGTGGTGAAGAAACTTCGTAAGGATCTGTTGCACAATTATCTGAAAAACCTGCTTCTTCAAACCATTGCTCAACCACACCATCATTAATAACGGCAGCATAGCGCCATGATCGCATGCCGAAACCAACATTGTCTTTTGCAACCAGCATACCCATTTTGCGTGTGAATTCACCAGAACCATCAGGAATTAATTTCACGTTTTTGATATTTTGTGTTTTTCCCCAAGCATTCATGACAAAAGCATCATTGACGGAAAGGCAATAAATTTCATCAATACCCGCTTGTTTAAATTCATCATAGAGTTTTTCAAAGTCAGGCAGCTGAAAAGTTGAGCAAGTAGGGGTAAAAGCTCCAGGAAGAGAAAAAAGAATAACACGCTTTCCTTTAAAGTAAGCATCGCTGTTAACTTCTTGCCACCGATAAGAATTATTTTCACCCACTTCATCTCGGACACGTGTATGGAATGTTACATTGGGAACAGTTTTTTTCATCATAAGGATGCTCCTATATTTTTTACAAAAATTTCGTTTTAAAACAGCCTTTGTTTTTAAAAGCATATCGGAAAGAACGGTTTAAATAAAAGGGATTCTTTAAGAATTCTTATTTCTAACGAGTGTGCAAATATTTCACACTTCCGTCAAGTAGAATTAATGGTCGACTTTGGATACTCTTCACCTTAAAATTAAAGGAAAGAATATGAAGGTATTTACATGATCATAAAAACAGTTTTGACTAAGGCTTTTGAGGGGCAAAAACTGGGAACGTCTGGTTTGCGAAAAAAAGTATCTGTTTTTCAACAACCTCATTATGTAGAAAACTTTATACAGTCTCTTTTTGATAACATTGGGCCTCTTGAAGGAAAAATGTTGATTCTTGGGGGGGATGGGCGCACTTTTAATCGTACTCTCCTTCAGATTGTGTTGAAGATGGCAGCGGCGCATGGTGTTTCTTGTGTTAAAATGGGAAGGGGCGGTATTCTTTCTACACCTGCTGTTTCGCATCTTATTCGTAAAACTCATGCCCATGGTGGACTTATTCTTTCTGCAAGCCATAATCCTAGTGGTCCAGAGGGAGATTGTGGTATCAAATACAATGTTTCTAATGGTGGACCTGCTCCTAATTCTTTATGTGATGCTATTTTTGCAACATCGCAACGTCTTTCCTTTTATAAAATTCTTGAAGCACCAGATATTGATTTAGATAGGCAAGGTACGATCTTTATGGGAGCCATGCGGATTGATATTATTGATCCTGTCGCTGATTATGTTGCTTTGATGCAGGAGCTTTTTGATTTTGACTGTATTGCCAAGGCCGTTGCTCGAGGTCTTACTTTACGATTTGATGCCATGCATGCGGTAACAGGGCCTTATGCCCATGAAATTTTTGAAAAATGCTTAGGATTTTCTGAAGGAACGGTGGTTAATGGTATTCCTTTGCCAGATTTTGGAGGCGGTCATCCGGATCCCAATTTGGTTTATGCTAAGGCTCTTTATGATTTATTGATGTCAGAGCAAGGACCAGATCTTGGCGCAGCCTCTGATGGTGACGGAGATCGTAACCTCATTATTGGTCGTCAACAATTTGTCTCGCCTTCAGATTCTTTGGCTATTATGGCTGAACATGCACACCTCATTAAAGGATATCGAAAAGGTGTTGTGGGGATAGCACGTTCTATGCCGACGGGGCGTGCTGCTGATCTGGTTGCTGCTAAAAAAGGATTAAACTTTTTTGAAACGCCAACGGGATGGAAGTTTTTTGGAAACCTTTTGGATGCGGAGAAAGTAACTTTTTGTGGTGAAGAAAGCTTTGGAACTGGCTCTCATCACATCCGCGAAAAAGATGGTTTATGGGCTATCTTATTTTGGTTAAATCTTTTAGCGGTAACAGAAAAAACTGTTGCACAAATTGTTCAACAGCATTGGTACACCTATGGGCGTTTTTACACGTTACGGCATGATTATGAAGAAGTCGAAGCAGATAAAGCTTTGGAACTTATAGAACATTTGCGTGCGCACTTACCACATGCAGGAACTGGAATTGCTGGATTTTACGTCAAAAAAGCAGATGATTTTACATATCATGATCCTGTTGATCAGAGCGTTAGCACGCGGCAAGGTATACGTATTTTTTTCGAGAATGGAGCACGGTTGGTGGTCCGGTTGTCGGGAACAGGGACGCTAGGTGCTACTTTACGACTTTATTTTGAACAGTATGAAAGTGATCCGCGCAAACACAATTTTAATCCGCAAGAAGTTCTCCAACCTTTGCAACAGGTGGCACTAAAACTATTAAACATACAACAAGCATTGGGGCGAGATCGCCCTGATCTTATCACCTAAGATCATTGGAATGTTTTTTTGTAAAGGTATGATGATTGATCGCATGATGTATGATTTTAGGGGCGTGATTTTATTGGCCATAAGGCAGATCCTCCATTTTCAAGTTCGCTTTGTTTTTTCCTCCTTTACATATCAATCGGATTCCTAAAACTGCGGGCTTCTTAAAACCGAATGCTGTAGGTAATTATAATCAGGCATAATCGGGGAATTTATGTCCAATGGTTTCTGATGGTTTGATGGAAATGTTTGTTTAATAGGGGAGATGTTCCTCATGCAAAACAAAATACTATCATTGTTGTACATTTCATATGTTTGTCTTAAAGAAGCGTCTTTCTCAAAACACTAAAAACGCATCTTATGTGTGTCACTTTTGAAAGGGATAACCGGACATCCATTGAGCAGCACCGTTTTTATGCTTATGAGAGAGTAAGACCAGCATCATCATTCACTTTGCTCGTTTTCAATGTTGGCTCTTATATTTGAAAATATTTAGTATTTTGAATAATCGTTTTACATGGCTCTTCCTACTTGTAACCTGCAAGCAAAAGACTTTGGTTGATTCAATGTAAAAGGGGGTGAGAGAATCTCAGCTTATTTATTGGCTCTCATTCAATATACAAAACCATTAACTATGATCATAAATCAGTCAGTTCTCTAACATTATGACTGTTATCTTTACTTAAATAAAAGGTCAAGTTGAGGATATCATTTTCTTGTTTCTTAGTTTTTAGCTCTTTGAGAGCGTTTTATGCAGAGAGGTTCCTTTTCTAATTGTTTTTTATCCATTCGTTAATTGCATTGGTGATGTATAAGAAAATGATTTTGATTAATTTATTAGAGAGAATGAAGTGAGTAAATTTTATGATATGTAGGCGGCTCATTTAAGTTATATAATGATCAATCATTTTTATAAACTCATGTATGGTATGTGATAATAGCATTCATGAACACGGTTGGCAGATGAGGTTGAAACAAAGGGAAATGTTTTTCTAAAATAATGGACAATAAGCACTTCTTGCTTTATGACCAGTCATAATGAATGATTTTTCTTTTAAAAGGGGAATTTATGACCCAATATCCAAAATGTCCTCGTTGTGATTGTCTTTATACTTATGAAGATGGTGAAAATTTTGTGTGTCCTGAATGCGCACATGAATGGCCACAAAAAAACGATGATACTGTTCTTTCCGATACTGTTTATGATGCTAATGGTCAGATTTTAACAAACGGAGATACCGTTATGGTGATAAAAGATCTGAAAGTAAAAGGCGCTTCATCTGTTTTAAAAGGTGGTACTAAGGTAAAGAATATTCGCTTGGTGGATGGGGATCATAACATTGATTGCAAAATTCCTGGGATTGGTCAGATGAGTTTAAAGTCGGAGTTTGTGAAAAAAGTTTAGGCATTTATCCCCTTGCAATTGTTTTTGCATTTCGTTGGTTTTTTATTTTTACACTCTTCTCGAATGGGCTTCTTTTCTTGTTTGATATATTACACCAATCAGATAGAGGCAATATATTTTCCTTTATTGCAAAGCCATGTATCGCAGAGGAATAGTGACTCTGTCTTTTCTTTTAATATGCGGTTATAGGTGAAGTTGGATGTTGCCTTACATGCAACAGTAAAAGTATGTGCTTTATGAGAACAATAACGCGGTAAAGCAGACAAACTTATTCCTGCTGAATTGAAGGAATATTCTCATTATTTTATCAGATAATTTCTCAAACAACCATAATAGATCTAGCTTCAATGTATTTATTTTTTACAGGTAGTTACACCGTTTGCGTCATATTTATGGAAATGAGATTGAAAATGATAGAGGGGGAATTCTTGATTTTAAGAATGGAAAAAGGACGGTATGATCTTGATAAGGTCGTACGGTTATGCATTTTCCAGCTCTTAGTGTTGCAACAGTCCCTTAGTAAAAAGTGTGCATAAGAGCTATTAAAAATAGTTTTTGTTATTATCCAGTTTGTGCTGTGTAAGCGGACGATTTTGATTGATGTAATAAAAACAGAATTGAAATAAGAAGAATGTCAGAATTCTCATTGCAAGTTGCAAAATGTGATCTTTGTCGATTGGCTGCTACAAGAAGTATTTTGCGTGATTTATTGTTGGGAGAACTGAGAAAGATGGAGCAAATGGGCACTCTATCTTACAATGTTTTCTTTTTGGATTTTCTTTTTTTGTAACGGGTCGTGTTTTCTTGGTTAAAATTGTATGACAAGATTATGAAACAAAATAAATTTAAAGTACATGCCCATGCTTTGTACTTCTGCGGACGTCATTATTGGTTTGTTGAAACAACTTATGCTTCTTAAAAGGGGCTTTGAAACCTTTTTAAGGCATATGTGGAGGTGAAAGATGAGTGAAGGTATCATTATTAGACAGATTTTTTAACAGTACTATATTTTTATGGCTGCATAGCTTACTTTTAAAGTTTCAGGAATAAAATGACGTAAGATTTTTGCACTCCATGTTTGAGCGCTGTTGAAGAGGGGCAATTGGTGTGGTTATTTTATCTATTGAGGTCAATATTTATTGTGGCATGGCTTCAACGCCTAAGACCTCAGGGATAAAATGGCGTAAAAGATTCTCAATACCATGTTTGAGGGTTGCCGTTGAAGAGGGACATCCAGCGCAGGAGCCCCGCATATTGAGATAAACAATACCATTTTCAAATCCGCAAAAAGTAATGTCTCCACCATCATTGGCAACTGCTGGGCGGATACGCGTTTCAAGCAGCTCTTTAATGGTTAAGACAATATCAGCATCTTTTTCGTCATAAAATTCTTCGTTAAGGGCATGGATTTGTGCTTGTGTTGTAGCGTTGGTGGTGATCACTGGCTCGTTGGATAGAAAATGTTCCATGATTGTGCCTAAAATGACGGGCTTGAGATGTTGCCATTCCCCTTCTTTTTTACTTACGGTGATAAAATCATAGCCTAAAAAAACACCATTGATATTGGGAATATTAAACAGCTTAGCCGCCAAAGGTGAGTTTTTAGCTGCTTCTTCAGGGTCACGAAATTCTAATACGCCCTCAGAAAGAACCACGCGTCCTGGCAGGAATTTAAGTGTTGCAGGGTTTGGGGTGGTTTCAGTTTGAATAAACATAAACTCTCCTTTTATAATGAAGGATTGGGAAGATCTTCCATTGTAGAATATTATATTTTTTAGGCAATAGATCTAATATCTTCATCGGCAAGATTGCTAGGAATAACAATGACAGGGATTGAAAAAGCTGTCCCTTTATTTCCGATTAATTGAACAAGGGGTCCTGGTCCTTCTGTATGTCCACTGGCTGCTAAAACAATGAGTGCAATCCTTTTATCTTCGTCGATCAGTTTGGAAATCTCATCAATTTTTTTTCCTTCACGCACCACTATTTCTGTTTCAAGCGCATGGGTGGTGCGGACTTCACTGGCAATGTCTCCTAGTATTTTATGAGCACTTTGCGTTGATTCTGTGCGCATAACATTGTTTACACCCAGAAAATGTTGAAATTCTACACTATCAACGACACAAAGTAATACCAATGTTCTACTGGTATTTTGGGCATGCTGTGCAGCAAACGCAACGGCACGCCGACACTCTGGTGTTTCATCGATAATGACTAAGTTTTTTTTCTTGGGTTCTTTTTTCGGATTTTTGGGTTTGGAAATCATGCACTTTCTCTAATTTTGTACAAACGATTTTTTGCTCTCTACAGTTTTTAGTTTTATTATCTTTATGTGTCGTGCAAAAATCCAATAATTTCACGAATTTTTTTCATATTTTCTTCTGCGAGCATACTAGCACGTTCTGCGCCATCATGCAAAACAGAGTCAATATAATCACTTTCTTGATGCAGTCGACGTAATTCTTCTGTTATAGGGGCAAGCTTATGGACAACAAGGTCGGCTAGAGCTGTTTTAAAATGCGAAAATTGTTGACCAGAAAATTCTAAGAGAAGCTTTTCTTTGCTAACTTTGGAAAAGGCGGCATAAATACCAAGCAGGTTGTCCACTTCTGGTCGTTCTTTTAAAGCGGTAAGGGTATCGGGAAGAGGGGCCGAATCCGTTTTGGCTTTGCGTATTTTTTTTGCGATAAGATCAGCATCATCGGTCAAATTAATGCGTGAAAAATCTGAAGGATCCGATTTTGACATTTTTTTCGTCCCATCGCGTAAAGACATAACGCGTGTGGCTGTTGTTCCAATAAGCGCCTCTGGGAGGGGAAAGAAGCCTTGTCTTTTTTCTTCATCCGTTTTCATCGAGATACCAAAATTTAATTCGGCAATACGCTGTGCATAGTCGTTGTTAAATTTTTGTGCAATATCGCGTGTGAGTTCAACATGCTGTTTTTGATCTTCGCCTACTGGAACATGCGTTGCACGATAGACTAAAATATCAGCAGCCATCAAAGTGGGATAGGCAAAAAGCCCGATGGATGCTTTTTCGCGATCTTTGCCTGCTTTATCTTTAAATTGTGTCATGCGTTGAAGCCAGCCGATACGGGCAATACAATTAAAAATCCAGGCGAGTTCAGCATGTTGAAAAACACGTGATTGGTTAAAAATAATGTGTTTTTGAGGATCAATACCGCAAGCTAAAAAGGCTGCTGTCACTGTTCTGGTGGATTCGCGTAAAGTAAGGGGATCTGGGTTGATTGTGAGCGCATGCATATCCACAACACAATAGAGGCAGTGATGAGAGTTTTGCAGTTCAACCCAACGCTGAATGGCTCCAAGATAATTGCCAAGATGTAAATGACCACTCGGTTGTACGCCGGAAAAGACAAGTGGTGTGAAGGTATCCATAGGAGTGCTCTTTCTTCAATTAAGGTTATTTGTTTTATTGTTTTTGACAAAGTATAGATATTATGAGCGTTTTTTCAAATTTTTAAGCGTGTGAAAAAAGGAATGGGTGTTGAATAAAAAATAGGCACAAAAATAGATCAAGAATATGCCAAGCATGATCCCAGCTAAGGTGCTGGCGCGCAAGAAAAAGGATGCTTGTGAAGATAAAGGAAAAGATAAAAAACCAAACACATTCAATCCGTAATAGAGGGCTAGTGCACTCAAAAGGGTTGCTATCATGAGACATAATATTCGCTTTATCAGTTGGAAGTCGTATTTCCAATAACCGCGTTTGATAAGGACACCCCAAAGCAACAGGGCGTTGACCCATCCAGAGGTAATTTCAGCAATAACAATGCCTCGTGCAGATAGAATAGGAAATAATGTTAAGGCGAGACTGATATTGATGAAAACGCAAATACCTGTAAAAATCATCGGTGTTTTGGTATCTTCATGGGCAAAAAAATTAGGAATAAAGACCTTAATGAGAACAAAAGCTGGAAGTCCTAGTCCATAAAGTTCCAGTAATTGTGCAACATGGTGTGTTGATTGACTGGTAAATTGTCCTCGCTCAAAGAGCAAACTGACAATAGGAGTGGAGAGCAGCAAAAAAGCGATGGATGCTGGAAGTGTTAACAATAGCGTTAATTCAATAGAGCGGTTTTGTAAATGGTGGGTTTCTTTGTGTTTTTTTCTTCGCAAAGCGCGTGTTAATTCTGGTAAAAGAACGGTTGCAACGGCAATGGCGATTACGCCTAGAGGCAATTGATAAAGACGATCAGCGTACATCAAAGAAGAGACAGCACCCGATTGACTAGAAGCAATGTTAGTATTAATGAGCAAATTGATTTGTGTGATGCCACCCGTGATGGCTGCTGGGAATGCTAAAGTTAATAGCTTGCGAACATTAGGACTTAAGTGGGGCTGTCGGAAGGAAACTTTCATTCCACTTTGACGCAAAGCAAGGGCAATTAAGGTGAGTTGAAGAAGCCCTGCTGCCAATACACCCCAAGAGAGATTTAAGCCGATATGCCAAGCGTCAAGTTTATAGATCCAAGCATAGGCAAGCACACTAATCAGAATAATGTTTAAAAATAATGGGGCAATGGCGGCAATAAAATAGCGTCGCAGAGCATTAAGCATGCCTCCCATCATGGCAGCAAGCGACATGCAGGTTAAATAGGGAAACATGATCGCAGTAAAGTGAATTGTAGCGTTAAATTTTGTTGCATCTTCGGTAAAACCTGGGGCAATAATGGTTCGTACCAAAAAAGGCATACTCAGTTCCATCGCAATCGTTAACAGTAAGAGCATCGAAAAGAGAACGCCAAAGACTTCTTCTGCAAATTTGCATGCTGTTTCTTGACCATCTTCAGTGATTTTTTTTGCAAAAAGAGGAATGAAAGCAGCGTTAAAGGCACCTTCAGCAAAAAAACGACGAAATGTGTTGGGAAAACGAAAAGCAGCGTTAAAGGCATCAGAAACAGGGCCAGTTCCTAGGGCTGCTGCCATAAGCATTTCGCGTACGAAGCCAAAAATACGGCTCATGAGGGTTCCGGAAGCAACTGTTGCAATTTTTTTAATCAATGTCATAAAGATATATCGGGTTCGTTGTAAAAGAGAAGCGATGATAGGAGAAATAAACCGTTTTAAATCGTAAAAATCTGATCTGTATCCCAATCAAGGATACTTTTTGTAAGCGTTTTACGACGGTGTTTATCTTTCTGTCAACAATGGTGCTTGAAGACTTTTTTATGCTCCTTGTTTACTGTTGCATTACACTTTTTATTGTTGCCATAAAATAATTAAAATTTCTTTTTCAAACTGAAATATGGGAGCGACATCATAACAGTTTGAAGGGACATATAGGGATATATAATGTTAATTTCTCTTTATGGTGTGATGTCGTGAATAGTGCACCCCCCAAAATACCCGTTCTGTTTTATGTAAGGGGCATGACCCTATTAAGGAACGCAAATAAAATAAAAGCGTGAAGCAATGTACAATCTCCATTATTTAAAGACAGTGCTTTAGATGTTTTTTAAAGTTGTAAGGCTAAGCTAAAAGGTGATGGCAAAGCTCGTGATTGGTTTTTACCTTTACGGCTTTATATTCTCTCAAAATTAGGCTGCCTTCCCATTTTAGAGATTACATAAACAAAAGAATAGGAAGACGTGATCGTTCAACAGCATTTTGTCTGTTTTTAGCACTATAGGTAATGAAAGTGATTAATTATCATTTTCAAAAATGATTGATCCTTTCATTTTGCTTGTTCAGGTTTCTTTTCACAGTTAATGAGGATAAAATCTGAGGAAATAAGATAAATTTGTTCTTTCATGGTTTCCATTCCCGTTGAGGTGCGATTGATTTGCCAATGAAAGCAGGCGGGTAAAGACTATCATTTTTACCAGAGATGCAAAAAAGTTAAAGTTTATGGACCCTTTAGATATTCATTGTCATTGCTTTTGCGTGCTCTGTTTGGTGAGGTTGAATATTTTCTTGTCTTTTAGGACTCTGATTGACGTTTTCTGTCATTTTTTGCACTTTAATTGCTTCTTTATCAAGAGTGTTGGAATATTTTTTTCATTGTCTTTCTTTATAGATTAATGCTGGATAGATTGATATTGGTTTGGTGCTAAGCGCTCATCGAATTTATGGTTATAAAAATACATGGGTTGTATATGCTGTTCTATCTCTTTTATTTGCTTGATTATGTCCATAATCTCTTTTGCTTTAACGGTTGATGTGCCAAGACTCTTCGCAAGTCTTTCAGGATTATTTTCCTTTATAGCCTCATGCTCGTTCGAGGATAAGCGCTCATTGATTTTTTTGATATAAGTCCTTATCTCTCCCCTTAATTCAGGAGAGTTTGATAAAGTTTCTTGCTGTTGTGCTTTTGACAAGGAAAAGAGATTTTTCATCCAAGCTTCAGGAATTTTTACCGACTGTTCACACCGCCTTTGTTTTACATGATGGGTATGGAGAATATCTCTTTCTGTTTGTTTAAAAATATTGATATAACAATCAATGGCTCTACAGAGGGACAAAATATTTGCTTCAGCATGGGCGCGCGCGTTGTTTTTTATGCCAAATACATTGCTACCAGAAAGCTTAGAAATAGATTGGGGAGAGGTGGCAATTTGATAGGTGAGCTGTTCTCCTTCAGTATGATTTTCATGGATCATCTCAATTCTTTCCTGCAAAATATGACGATTGCCATAAATGATTTGGCACAAAGTTTCGATTTCTTTTCTTCTTGCTTGAATGGATGTGTTGTTTTTTATCCTTGTGGCAATTTCATTATTGGTAAGGGGGGCTATTGTTTCTGTGGGGATAAGCACTTCTTGCTGGTTTTGAACTTTTGGTGCTGTAAAGGAGAGGGCGTCACCGATTTTTAATGTCTGTATTTGCTCTGGGGTGAGATCCTTTTTATTTCCCAAGATGAAAATCCCGTTGGCATCAAGCATGAAGCCATTGGGACCACTGCCTCTGTAGAAGCCTTTATAGGTATGACCTTCTTTCGCTGTTGTAATAAGATGATGATGAATATTTTCAAACCCAATATGTTTCATATTGTCTATGAATTCTTTTAAAATAAGTATTTTTTCTGGATTTGAGATATCCTCAAGCAGATGTTTCATCTCTTCCTTATCGTTATGTTTTAGCGATGCAATACTGGCAAGATTCATGCGTTTTTCTGTTACAAGAGAAAAGTCGAGCGTGTGGCCAGCAACTTGCCCAAGTTTTTCAAAAAACATTCGTTGTGTGCGTCCATTACCTTCTCTGAAGGGATGCGTATAGTTGAGCTGTATCAACATTTCAGTGACATGTTCAACAAATGTTTCGCGGGTTAAGCCTTTTAAGCTATTCGTTTCAGCAAGTATTTTATCTAAATTGTCTAGTCCCTCCTGTATCTGTTTTGTTAAGGCAAAAGAAATACCATCTTTTTTCATCATTGGCATATAAGCAACGGTACCATCTTCAAATGTAAATGGTTTTTCGCGTGTTTGTCCTGCCCATTCAAAAGTATTTTTAAATAGGGTGTGATGAATATATTGGAGATATGTGGAGGTTATTTTTTGTGGTGGCGCTTCTTGGCGCAGATGAATGATTGCTTTTGTTGTATCATGGGCACATTGCACTTTTAATTTTCTATAGTCTTTTATTCCATATTTATTTTTTAAGGTGATACTATTGGGGTAAAAGAAATTACGGTATATTGTCTTATTTTCTTCGGTCTCAGGCGGTGAGGATAATTTCTCCTGTAAGATGAGAGGGACGGTGTCCGTTTTTTTTGTACCAGTATCCCAGTATGCCATTGCTTTTTTTGGGGGCTGTTTTTCTATTTCTGGATGATCAGAGCGTGTTTCCTTTGTCATTTTGACAGATATTGGATCATTTGTCGCTGTATTACTGGTCTGTAAAATGTTTTTTTGAAAATCTTTTTGCATTTGCCTCATGGAGGAATCCGATTGAGCAATTGGTTTGGTCATTTGTTCTTGTTCTTGCAAACTTTGTGGCATAACTTCAATGCTGTCATGTAAAGCATGAGGGGCAATCCATGGTGAAAAATGGGATTTTTCCTTTTTTTTTGTTTGAATGGATGTGTTGTCTTTGCTTTTTTCAGTTATTTCATCGTTTTTAAGAGTGGCTCTTTTTTCTTCTGGAAGCAATGTTTTTTGCTGGGTTTTTTCTGGGTTTTGAACTTTTGGTGCTGTAAAGGAGAGGGGGTCACCGATTTTTAATGTCTGTATTTGCTCTGGGGTGAGATCTTTTTTATTTCCCAAGATGAAAATCCCGTTGGCATCAAGCATGAAGCCATTGGGTCCACTGCCTCTGTAGGTACCATGATAGGTTTCTCCTTCTTTTGCGACGACAGCGAGATGATAATTTTTTTCATCCAATCCAAGCTCTCTCATAGAGTTGGTGAATTCTCGTAAGAGGAGCAATTTTTCTGGATTTGAGATATCCTCAAGCAGATGCTTCATAGGCTCTGGATCACTATGTTCCATGGCAGCGGCGCGGACAAAGTCTTTACGTTTTTTGCTCACAAGAGAAAAGTCTAGCTCATGTCCTGCTGCTTGAGAGAGTTTTTCAACAAACAGTCTCTTTGTGCGCCTATTGCCCTCTCTGAAAGGATGCAAGTGGTGCAAATCTATCATTATACCAGCTGCTTGTTCAACGAATTCTTCGCGAGTTAAGCCTTGTAAATTATTCTTTTCAGCAAGCGTTTTATCTAACTTTTCTAGTCCCTCCTGTATTTTTCTGCCAATCGCAAAAGGTTTTGTAAATTCTTTTCTTTTCAAAATGGGCATAGAAGCAACAGTGCCATCTTCAAATGTAAAAGGCTCTTCGCGTGTTTGTCCGGCCCATTCAAATGCACGGGAAAAGAGGCGTTGATGAAGGTATTTTAGATAAGAGGCATTAAACTGCTCTGGTAGAGGTTCTTGGTGCAGTTTTATCATTTCTTTTTTTACATCATTAAAACAGCGTTCTTTTAATATTTCTTGCTCTTTGATGCGGTATTTATTTTTAAGCACTTTGCTATTGGGGTAGAAAAAATTTTGCGCTTCTTCATTGATTTGCTTTGAAATGGCTGCATTAATTGCAGAGTGTTGCTCTTGCAATTCTTCCTGTGTGGAAGAGGTACAATATTTAGTGTTTTCTTTCATGTATATTTCCTTTCAAAGGTTAACATTATTTTTTGAAAGCTTTTTTTACATTTTTTGCCTTTAATTATTTTCGTAGCGTTTTCTTCAAAGAAGAATGCCTATTTGAATGATTGAAAAAATTGACCTTATTCGCATGGAACCAAGTTAATCATGGAAAAAAGTTAAAGTGTGTAATTTTTATGAAGTATTATCGTGAAATTTTATCAATGAATTCTGTAAAATAATGGGGTGTCTTATTCAAAATTTTCTGTATTTCATACACCGTCTTTGGTGCAATCTTGGCAAGATAATTGCACCAAAGTTTTGGATAAAAAGCCAACAATTAGGAGATTTATCACGACAAAGCTATTGCCTTTGATGTTTCGGCTCTGCGCGGTCGAACATGCGGCTGGTCTTCTTGTCTAGAAGTTTCTGCAACTTCTTGATGCCGCTTTGCTGTTGAGCGTTCAGGCAGCTTTGGGGGCTGCGATAAGCTTTGCTGCTTTTGTAATTTTTTATCGAGATCGGTAGGTGGTTGATAACGTTGTTGTTGTTCTGCCTGATGGTTTTGCACAATGGTTTCTCTTAACTGTTTTACAGTTTCAGCATAATCCTTAATGACGGTACACAGGGTAGGAAGATTTTCTTCAGCGGCTTTGCGTGCTCCATTTTTTATGCCAAGGACTTGCCTACCAGCAAGCGGAGCAAAAGATCTAGAAGGGTTTTCAATTTGAAATACAAGCTCTTCTCCTATATCCGGAATTTTTTGCATATCTTCTATGTTATATTGCAAAATAAATGGATCATTATAAACAATTTGGCACCAATATTCGATCTCTCTTTGACCATATCGAACCGATGGATCTTGTTGAACTCTGCGGGCAATTTCCTCATTTGAGAGAGGCTTTATTTTCTTTTCTGAATTGAGCGGATTTTGTAAATGTTGATTTGTTAGCTCTTCCTCGTGTGTTTGTCGCTGATGTTGTTGTTCCGTGTGAGAACCTTGTAAAATATTTTCACTTTTTGTATATTTTGAAGTATACACATAACCGTTAATGGCAGCACATAGGGTGGGAAGAGTTTCTTCAGCTTTTCTGCGCGCATGATTTTTTATGCCAAGAACTTTTCTACCAGCAAGCTTAGAAATAGACTTAGGCTGTTCTGTAACATCCCATAAGAGCTGTTCTCCCATATCGGGGTTTTCTTTGATTGCTTCTATTCTTTCACTTAAAATAAGCCGGTCGCCATAAACTTTTTCGCACAAAAATCGTATTTCTTCTTGATATGCTACGAGCAATAGCTCTCTTTCCATTGTATTAATAGATGGTTTTTGTCCGTGAGACGATTTTGGTTGTTCAATTGCTGTGTGTGGAGAGGAAGGTTTTTGGACGACAGTATCGCTTTGTTTTCTGTTTTCCATACGGTGCGGTTTTCTTGAAGGCGGGACGGCATATGTTCCACTGTCTTGTGATGATGAACTGCTTTGCTGCCTGACTTTCATATGTAATGGTGTTTTGGGTCTAACACTTGGTTCGTGTGTTTCAGGATTTTGGATTTTTGTGCCGGTTTGTGTTTTTTCTCTCATGCGTGGAGGAGGGGGCGGAGCTACTTTTGTCTGTAGGAAGGGGGACTCTTGAACTGTTGTTTTGTTTTGTTGCCTATCTTTTTCGCGTGGAGGTCTTTGTGGCGCTGCTTTTGTGTGCGGAGAGGAGTTCTCTTGGATTTTTGTGCTGGGGATTTTTGTGCCGGTTTGTGTTTTTTCTCTCATGCGTGGAGGAGGGGGCGGAGCCACTTTTGTCTGTAGGGAGGGGGACTCTTGAACTGTTGGTTTATGTTGTTGTCTCTCTTTTGCACGCGGAGGTTTTGGCGGAGCCACTTTTTTTTGTGGGGGAGGCGTCTCTTGGTTTTTGGCGTTAGGAGGCATTGTGCTGGTTTGCACTCGGTTTTTCATGTGTGTGGGGGGCGGTGGAGCAACCTTTGGGTGGTGTGATAAATTTTCTGGGCGTTTTTGTACAGTTGGTTTTGGCAAACTTTGAGAAACTTGCGGAGGGCGGGGGCTGGTGGGGGATTGTTCAGTCTGTTGTTGAAATTTTTCCATCATTTCGGTGATAAAAGGGGAAGGATTTCTTTTTTTCATATATGTTCCTTTCAAACTCTTCAAATATTGTTTTTAAATACTATTTAAAAATATGCGTTGGTGTTTATTCTATTTTATGCTTTTTTACTCGGTCTTTACGAGAGCAGATATGAAACTGAATTGTTTCACAAGATTGGGCTTTCTTGGCGCAAACACCCCTGTTCTGTGTTGCGCCAAGATGTTGGATTTAATGTGAAAACTTATGTCTGTTTAGCTGGCAAAAGCCATCGCTTTTGGGGCGGCAGTTTTGCGAGGACGAATATCTGTTTCTCTTTGTTGTCCAAGGAGTGTTGTTCCTTCATGCGTTACTGTTGAAGGCTCAGTGCGTTGAGCAGACGGTGAGACGCTTTGTTGTTGATGCAAATCTTGCGCCCGTTTATAAGATGGTTCATGGCGCTTTTGTTTTGCCTGCTCGGTTTGCAAAATGCTCTCTCTTACTTGTGTTACAGCCGTTGCATAATTATCAGTGGCGTCAATGAGGTGGGAAAGACCAGCTTCAGCATGTCTGCGTGCTTGATTTTTAAAGCCACAAAGATTGATACCAGCGTACTTGTGAAAAGATTGAGGATTTCCGACAAGTTGCTGTCCGAGTGCTTCTATCGTTTCAGGGTTTTGGAAAAGCGCTTCTATTTGTGATTGTAAAATATTTTCGTTTCCAAAAACAACAGTGCACCAATATTTGATTTGGGCATGGTGTCTTTTGACTTTTGAATGTTGGTGAATTTGGGTGGAAATTTCTGCCTTTGAAAGAGTTTCTTTTTCACAATGATCTGGTTTTTGTAGAAGTTCAGCGACGGCTTCCTTCCCCATTAAACGTTCATAGTTTTTGAGTTCTTGCTCTGGAGATTGTAAGAGGTTCTCTCTTGCCTGTTTTACAGCTTTTGTATAACAATCAATGGTGAGACTGAGAGCGGAATAACTCTCTTCCGCTTGTCTACGTGCTCGATTTTTGAAGCCCAACGCGCTGGTGCCTGAAAGTTTAGCGATACTTTCAGGATATGCTGCCATGCGCCATGAGAGCTCCTCTCCTGCAGCGGGATTTCTTTGAATTTCTTGCATTTTTTCTTGCAAAATGTTTGGGTTACCATAGGCACTTGCGGATAAACGTTGGATTTCCTTTCGATATGTTTGAACCAATGAATGATGTGGAAGCAATTGAATGATTTCTTCCTCTGAGAGAACTCTTGTTGCCCTTTTTAGAGAAACTTGTGAAGTAACTGTTGAGTGTGTCGTTTCATGTTTTTGCTGCCTTTTGGTAGAGTTGCCTCTTGTTAGAAGCGTTGTTGGATTTGTTGATGCATATACAGCTTCTTCTTTTAAAAGAGATTGTCTTTCCTCATCTTTTTCTGGTATGGATGACAACCTTTTGCTTTGTGAAGGAGCTTCTTTATAGAGGCTTTCTGGGTTTGTAACCTCTGCCGCCGCTTTTTCATAGAGCGCTATAAGTTCTTGTATTGAAGGGGATGGAAAAGGGTGAGGGTGATATTTTTTCATGCATGTTTCCTTTCAATAATTGTTTTAGAAAACCCCTTTGGTGCACACTCTCGCCCTTTATATTTTTATGGTTTTTATAAGAAGATATCAAAATTGAGTGATCTCCAAAGACCGACGCTATTTATCACCATCGTAATGGGAATTTGTGTCTTTTATACAGTTTTTTTGTGAAATTTTATCAATAAGTTTATAGTCAATTACTGAATCCATTTTTAGGACTATTTTCTGTTACAAGATAAAACAATTCTTGGCGCAATCGCAATGAAACGATTTACGCCAAGAGATTACATGAAAACAAAAGTTTATGTGTTTTTACGTTTATGCCTTACACGGCATAAGCCATTCCTTTTTCGGTTGCATGTTTTCGTTGTTGTGAGCTGTGCGCTGGATTAGCGTGTTCTCTTCCTTTTGCGTGATGATGGCGATGATGGTGTTTGTGCTCTGAGTCTCTTTCTGAACTATCGTGTTTTTGACCTCTTTCCTGCTCCCGTGTGAACTGTTTATGGAGCATTTGTGTATTATGTATATGTCTTTCAAGAGCTGCACAAAGGGGAGCAAAACTATCTTCAGCTTCTTTGCGTGCTTGACTTTTTATGCCAAGTGCTTTTCTACCAGCAAGCTTAGCAGGGTTTTCAGGATTTTCTGCAAGGTCCCGTAAGACTTTTTCTGCATTCTTGGGATCGTCAAGAATCTTAGAAAGTTGTTTATTCAAAGCATGTTCGTTACCATAAACAACTTTGCTCCACTCTTGGACTTCTCTTACACCATATTGGAAGCTTGTGTTTTGTAAAAGCTTTCTAGTAACTTCATCTTTCGGAGACCTAGGAGGGGTTGGTGTCCTTTCTGCGCTAGCTCCTGCATGGGCAGCTTGGCTTGTTTGCTGTTGGTGGTGCCCTCTGCTTCCTCCTGTGCTAACCTCGGCGTAGACAGTTTCGCTTGGCTGATGACGGTGCCGCCCTCTGTCTCCTCCTGTGCTAACCTCGGCGTAGACAGTTTCGCTTGGCTGATGATGGTGCTGCCCTCTGCTTCCTCCTGTGCTAACCTCGGCGTAGGTGACTTCCTCTGGGTGGGGGGGGTGAGGCGCTCTGGACGGTTTATTAACCTTTGCGTATAAGGAGTCTGGGTTAGGTTGATTTTTCTTCATGCGAGTTTCCTTTCAATATTTTAGAAAACCTCTTTGGCGCACTCTCCACCTTTACGCTTTAATAGCTTTACTAAAAAGGAGGATGTTCATTTGAATGACTTCCAAAGATCCTCCGCTATTTGCAATTATCGTAATCGATATTTATGACTTTTATACAGCTTTTATGCGGATTTTTTATGAAATTTTATCAATAAGTTACATTAAAATTGCGGGGAGCTATTTTGAAGGATGTTTTTCGTAATATTGCATAAAAAACCTAGCGCACTTCATTTAAAATGACTTGCGCTAAGAGATTAGGTAAAAGGTAGATTGCGTCCATTTACAGTGCAAAAGCCATTCCTTTGGGGCTTGTTTGCCTGCGTGGTTGCACATCATGCTGTGGAGGATCTCGGCGTTGTTCTCTTGCGTGATGATGGTGATGATGATGTGTTCTTTGTGTAGCTCTTCTTTCTTGACTTTCTCTTCTCTCAAGATCTTTTTGTTTTTCTTGGCTCTTTGTAAGGCTCTTGAATTGCTTTTCTACAGTTTCCGCATGCCTTTTAAGAACTCTAGATAGGGATTTTACGCCTTCTTCAGCTTGTTTAAGTTGTGGGGATTTTATACCCAGTACTCTTGTACCAGCAAGTCTACCAACGCTTTCAGGATTTGCTGCAACTTCCTGAGCAATTTTTTCTCCTTGTTCAGGATTTGCGAGAATCTTAGCAAGTTGCTTCTGCAAAGCATTCGGGTTTCCATAAACAATTTGGGACCAATGGTGGACTTCTTTTTCACCGTATTGGACGCGTAAGTCTTCTGTAAGTTTTTTAATTACTTGTTCTTTTGTCAGAGGTACCGTTCTGTTTGGTGTAGCCCCTCCTGCGGAGGCACTTTCTATGGGTCCTTGGGGTGTGTGTCCTCCATTTTTCACCGTGTCAATTCCTTCGTAGAGGGGATTTTTTCGGACTTCATATTCACCTAGATCCCGCAGATCAGTTACTGCATAGGGGTCTACTAGTTTTCGGGGATTTGGCCCACCACGCGGTGCCGCATAGGCAGATTCTGGTGGGTTTTGGGGTGCATAGATAGTTTCTGTTGGTTGTTGGGGGTTCTGGCTATTTTCCACCATGCTAGATGTTTGGTAGAGGGGATTTTCTAGGCGTTGATAGTCTGGCCCCCCATTTCCTCCCACATTAACCTCTTCGTAGATGTGTTCTTCTAATTGTGGATGAGGGGGCTGTCCATTTTGCACCATGCTAGATGTTTGGTAGAGGGGATTTTCTAGGCGTTGATAGTCTGGCTCCCCATTTCCTCCCACCTCAACCTCTTCGTAGATGTGTTCTTCTAATTGTGGCTCTTGGGAGTGCCCTCCATTTTGCACTATGCCAGATCCTTCGTAGAGGGGATTTTTTAGGCTGTAATATCCTGACCCCCCACCTAGATTCTGCAGATCAGTTATTGCATAGGGGTCTACTCGTTTTTGGGGATCTGGCCCACCACGCGGTGTTGCATAGGCAGATTCTGGTGGGTTTTGGGGGGCATAGATAGTTCCTAGTGGGGTTTGGGGGGCATAGATAGTTTCTGTTGACTGTTTGGGTTGTTTCCCTCTGGGCTTATTCACCTTTGCATAGATGGGTTCTGGATTAGATCCTTGGTTAGTTTGTTCAAAGCGTTGTCTTAATCCTTGTATCGAAGGCTTTTTAGAAGGGGATTGTAGATTTATTTTCATGCCTGTTTCCTTTCACGATCTGTTTTTAGAAAACCTTTTTGGCGCACTCTCCACCTTTATGCTTTAATAGCTTTACTACAAAGGAGGATGTCCATTTGAAGGGTCTTCAAAAATCCTCCGCTATTTGCGACTACCGTAATCGATGTTTATGACTTTTATACAGCTTTTTTATGAAATTTTATCAATAAGTTATAGTAAATTACAGGATTCATTTTTAGGACTATTTTTTGTAACATTCTAAAACAACTGGTGAGCGCAATGGAGATAAAATGATTTACGCCAAGAGTTAGTTGGAAGGCAAAAGTTCACGCGTTTTTAGCCGGTAAGAGCAAGTGATGAAGAGCGATTAACTTTTAGGGTGGGAGCTTGACATTGTGCTTCTTTGGTGTTCCTTACAGTATTCGCAATTTCTTTTGCTCTGCTTTCCGATGTCCCAAGTAGGCAAGCTAGTCTGGTGTAATCTTTTTCTTGTACGGCTTTACGATCTTCTGAGGATAGACGATTGTGTAGTTGGCGCGAAAAGTGATGGAGTTCTTGTCGCAGTGAACGAGAATGCAATAAAGCTTCTCTTTGTTGTTCTCTTGGTAAGGCAAATAGGTTTTGTAAATTTTTTTCAGGTGTTTTGACAGTGTGGCTTAGGCGTTTTTGTTCTCTTTGATGTTGCTCTAAAATTTCTTCTTTTGTTTGTTCTGTTATTGTGGCATAGCTCTTAAGGGTTTGGCTGAGTTGTGGAGCAGTTTGTTCCGCCTTTCTACGATTTGGACTTTTCATGCCAAGTATTTTTCTTCCTGCAAGTTTAGAAATTGATTGAGGGTTTTGTAAAATTTCATTGGCAAACTGATCTCCTAAGCTTGGATCTGCCGTTAAGATATCTGTTTTTGTCTTTAATGCGTGGGCTTTACCATAAACAATCTTTGATAAATTTTCGATTTCTTTTCGGCATGCTTCAACATAAGCGTCATTTGAAATTCTTGTGAATAACTCTTCATGTGTAAGAGGTGCTAATGTCTCTTTTGGGATCAGTGTTTCTTGTAAGCTTTGAACGTTGGTTTTTTGAAAGCAGAGGCGGGCACCGTTGAGTAATGTTTTGACGAGTTCTGGGGGGAGATCATCTTTGTGGCCGACGACGAAAGCACCTTCTATTTCCATGACAAAACCTTCTGCTGAAAAACCTCTAAAAATGCCTTTATAGGGGATCCCTTCTTTTGCGGCAACAACAATACGATTGTTAATTTCATCCAGTCCAGCATTTCTCATTTGGAAGATGAATTCTTTTAAAACAAGGGATTTTTGCGGATGCGTGATATCTTCAAAAAGATCTTTCATCGGTTGGGGATTGCCATATTGCATGGCTTCAATACAAGCTGCTGTCATGCGTCCTTTTGTGATGAAAGAAAAGTCAATGGTATATCCTGCTGCTTGTCCAAGTTTTTCCATAAACATTCGATTTACGCGCCCATTTCCTTTTCGGAAAGGATGTGCGTGCTCGAGTACCATAAAAACTTCAGCGGCATTTTCAGCAAATTCTTGGCGCGATAAACCTTTTAAATTGTTCTTCTCATTAAGTGTTTTTTCGAGTTGTTTTAGTTTTTTTTGAATCTGCGGTCCGACGGCAAAAGGGACTTCATAACCTTTGGGACGCATCGCCGGCATATGGGCAGAGGTTCCATCTTCAAATGTAAAGGATACATCGCGGGTTTTTCCAGCCCATTCAAAAGTTTTGTGGAAGAGGCTCCAGTGAATTAATTTTAAATAAGTGGAATCAAATTTTTGTGGAAGTGGTTCATAGCGAAAATTGACCGCTTCTCTGGCGGTATCATGGGCACAGCGTTCATACAGTTTTTTGGGGTCTTTTATGCCATATTTATTTTTGAGTGTTAGGGTACCTTTATATAAATAATTTTTCTCTAACATATAATCTCTCCTAGGTAGGGTGGTGGTTGATAAGCGTCTTAAACGCTGCATGTGAAAAATTCCCCTTCGCGTATTCTTTTGAGATTTTTGGTGTTATGAGAGGGAGTGCTTTTTCCTCAAGTGTATGGATGGTTGTATCGATCGTTTTGTGATACTTGCGAAAGGTTTTTGGTGTGAGAAATGCCAAATGTTCTATTGTGATTGTTTTCATGTATATTTTCTTTTTTCATTTATTTTTGGAAATCTTTTCTGATATTTCTTTTTGTTTATTATCCTGTTGTACTGTAAAATACTGGTATTGAGGGCGCTGATATGAAGCCCATGAGTGGTCAGAAAATGGATTGTCTACAAATTGACTCTGGAAAAACCTTCATTCTTTGAGCTGTAAGGAAGGGGTCAAAAAGAAAAATGTTGCTTAAAATTGTTGGTTTTTTGCTTTTAACAAAGTTATTTGCAAGAGCGCTTTGATGAAGATCGTGGATATGGCGGGTGCAATCGCTCTTGGTTTGCGGATGGAGTTGGTACTTTTCATACACAGTACTCAGATTAGTGAATCTAAGGGCAAAAGCAGTCATCAAGAATTTTTCTCCATTATGTTTTTCTTATTGCTTCATACGAACATCTTGTTTGTGTTTTTTTTAAAACAAATTGTTTTTTATTTTGTATTATTGCTCTCATTGTATTGCACTGCTTTAAGATCCATAAGAGAGGAAACCCTTTCTTTGGTTGGGGAGAAAAGCCTTTTTCAGCGCTTTATCATTAAAATAGAACACTTTATGATATCGTAAAGGGGGAAAAGCTTGTATAAGAATGATTTATTCATTTTGATGTATATCTTAAATATTTTTTGGGAAAAAAATCGATGTTCTTGAGTGTAGGTGTTTTGAGAGTTCTTATCTCAAAGATCAAATTTTGGGTTGTTTGTAGGGGATAAATTATAAACAAAAAGCTTTGTAAGAATGTATTTGCAGGACGTTCTCAAGTGGAAATGTTGGTTTGGTTATAGGTGATTTGAGGGGGGTGGACTTTCTTGTAAAGACGATGGGTACTGGTAAAACGATACACAAAATACAAAAAGGAAAAAACACGGATTTTTTATCATGTTTTCCTTATGTGTGAAGAAGCGGTCAAAAACTTTTTGTTAACGGGTTTTTAAAAAATAGAAATGTATGTTGTTTTTGTGGTTGATCTTTTCATAGTCAAGATCTCATAATAGGAAGTTAGTTTTTCTTTTGTGGAGCAAAGCGGTTTTTTGCAGCTGCGGCTAACATTTCTTTTCTTCTGAAATAGATGGCGCGTCCACATCGCAAAGGGGGTTGTCCTTGCATAAGAATAATTTGTTCATCTTGACGCATTTCTTGAATTACCTCATGGGGTAAAATCAGGGCTCTTTGTTGGTAATTGACGTTGTATGAACTCTTTCCTAAAGATAAGCCTCTTGATTTGTTCGTTCCGGTTACTTCAACAGTCATTTGGCCACAGCGTTCTGAAATATCTTTGGCAGTTTGGAAGTCTTTAATGGCAGCATAGCTGACAAAGGAACAACTTTCAAACCATGAACGTGCTCCTGCTTCTCCAAAGTGGTTGACCAACTGACCAGAGGATTGATAGAAGAGCATCAAGGATGTACCGTATTTACGTCCACGATCGCGCGCTTCTTCTAAAATATTCATATAGCCTAGAAGATCAACTTCATCTAAGACGAATAAAACACGCTTTTTATAGTTACCGTCTGCTGTAACCATGGCATTGAGAAAGGCGCCAATAATCACGCGTCCAATAGCTGGATAACTGTTTAAAATGCTTGCGGGGAGATTGAGAAAAACATCTGTATTGCCATTTGCAATATCTGAGGAAAAAAAATCATCTCCGCAGACAAGATCTGCGTAATTGGACAAAGAAAGCCATTGAGTGTCTTTTGATGCGGTTGTATAGACTCCTGAAAAGGTTTGCTCTGCCATTTCTGTAAAAATACCAACCATTTCGCGAATAAAAGGAGAAGGTGTTGTTTCTTGAATCATACGTAGTTGATTGACAACAGCTGTTTCTGATTGAGAGAGAATTCCACGCAATGTTTTTAAATTGCGCTCGGTGTCGTTATATTCATCAGAAAATATAACATGAGCAAGAAGAGCTGTTAAAAGGTTATGAGCTTGTGTCGAGAAATATTCCGCTGAAGAATTTTCTGATTTTTTATCTGTAAGAAGCAACTTAGCAAAGCTTACAATATTTGCTTCGCGTTGTGTGCGTGGTACGCTGTCGTCTAAAAGCCAATCGATGACATTAAAATTTTTTGTTAAAAATGAATTTGGATCGAGAACAATGACATTTCTATTCCCCATCTTTTGACGCGCAAATTTGACCATTGGGGCAACTTCTGTTGAAGGATCAAGACAAATAATAGACCCTGGATAGGTTAAACACGTGGGAACCACTGTACTTGTTGTTTTATAGCCACCAGAACCAGCAAAAAAGATCATATGAGTTGAACCAAAATCAAGGTTAAAGGTTAGCAAAGGGGCTGTCCCACCCTTTCCCCATGTTGTTTTATTGCCAGGTGCAAAGGGAATTTTGCACACATTATCTTGATCAACACGGTATCTTTCACCCACAACAATTTGCCCATTGGCAGGAAAAATTTTCGCTGCCTCTCTTAAATTCATCCATGCGGATTCACCAAACACACCTTTTTTTGCACGTTTGACCTTATTTTTAGGTGGAGAGGTTGTTATAAATTGGATTGCTAAAAGAAAAAGGCCAATGATGACGCCAAAGACAACCATGGGGTCCATGAATTGAAGCGCATAGTTCCACGTTATTCCTTGTTGGCCTACATAGGGACCTAAACGTTTTATTTCTCCACCAATATAGTAAAGAGCTGTGGTTCCAAAAAAGATAAGGGAAACGAAAGTAATTCCTTTACGTAAGTGCAGTTTTTGCGAGAGACTATAAAACAATGACACAGCAGCTGTTAGTGCTAGGACTAGTAAAGGTTCTGAACGAAGAGTCCAATAAATTTGATTGCTCTTTAGTCCATTTATTATAAACAACAAAAAATGAGGAACAAGGAATATCGTTAAAGAACCTAAAGCAATAGGTGTTAAAATGAGTATCATTTGTGTCTTGGTATATTTCATCATGTCTTACTTTCGGTTTTAGTAGGCGGTTTTGGCGGTCGGTTTTATCGGGATATACTGTAAAATGGTATTTTAAAAATCGGTGATATGGCGCTTAACGCTCCCACTTTTATGGAAAAGAGAGTGTCAAAGCACTCCTTTGCCATGCGTATTCAAAGGAAGATGCAAATTTTCACAGCTTTTTAGCTTGCTATAGCGAGCACATTTGAGCGATTTAGTCTGCGTATGTGGACTTGCTCATGTGCTTCTTTGGCCTTCTGAACAATGTTGGTAATTTCTTGTGCTTTCTGTTCTGATACACCAATACTTTTCGCGAGTGTTTCATAATCATGGTTTCTGATCGCATTATATTCGTTTGATGAGAGACGATGCTCTAAATTGCGTACAAGAGTGCGGAGTTCTTGGTACAAGTGAGGAGATTGAGACAAGACTTCTTTTTGTAATTCCGGTGATAAGGAAAGGAGATTTTGCAAGTCTTTACTTGGCTTCTCGACCGCTTTTCCGCAACGGTCTTGTTCGATTTTATGTTCTTGAGTGATTGCATGACGCATATATTTTACAGCAGTCGCATAATTCGTCACTGCGGTACAGAGCAGATTAACATGATCTTCAGCATTTTGGCGCATTTGACTTTTAAAGCTAAAAATATTGACACCTGCAAGATGAGAAATAGAATGAGGAGAGCGCTCAATCTGATTAGCAAGCTTTTGGCCTGAGTCTGGATTTTTAAAAACTTCTTCCATCCGTTCTTCTAATGCTGCTGAGTTGCCATAAACAATTTTTGACAAATGTTGAATTTGATCTCGAGCTGTGTAGACACGGTTACTATCCGCAACCCTTCTGATAAATTCACTGTTTGTTAGAGGTGCTAATGTCTCTTTGGGGATAAGCGTGTTTTCAAGCTCTTCGGCTTTGGGGGTTGTAAAGACAATTGTACCACCGGGTTTGAATGTTTTTATTTGCTCTGGTGTGAGAGAATCTTTATTGCCAAGGATGTAAGTACCTTGCGCATAGACTACAAAGCTATTCAAACCAACACTTTTATAGGTGCCCATGTAAGTTTCGCCTTCTTTTGCAACCACAACAAGACGATCATTAACATTGCACCCAACTTCTTTCATGTTGTTCATGAATTCTTTTAAAATACATATTTTTTTTGGATTGGAGATATCTTCAAAAAGATCTTGCATCGCTTGTGTATTGCCATATTGTGCTGCTTCGGTATAGGCAGCCATCATGCGTTCTTTTGTGGCAAGCGAAAAATCAAGTTGATGTTCTGCTGCTTTGGCGAGATTTTCAAAAAAGAATTCTGTTGCGTGTTCATTGCCATCTATGAATGGGTGTATATTTTTGAAAGAGATAAACAATTTTACTGCTTCAGAGTTGAATTCTTCGCGCGTTAAGCCCTGCAAATTTTCTTTTTCGGCAAGCATTCTCTCTAATTTTTGTAATTTTTCGAGAATTTCCCCATCGCTTGCAAAAGCATTGCCCAATTCTGCTCTTTTCATTTCTGGCATGGCGGCAACGCTACCGTCTGCAAATGTGAAGGGAACAGTGCGTATCTTTCCAGCCCATTCAAATGTATTTTTAAACAATTGATGATGGATATAGCATAGATAATCAGCATCAAAATATTCTGGTAGGGGTTCTTGACGCAGAACCTTTAATGCCTGTTCTGTGTCATGCGAACATTTTTCCAGAAAGAGTTTTAAATCTTTTTCTCCATATTTATTTTTGAGTATTTGGGTACCAGGATAGACATAATGATGGGGTGAGGGGATTCCTTTTGTTTTCGACTTCGCTTTTGGCATAATAACCTCCTTATAATGTCAATATGATTCATAGGGGTATTAAATTTTTGTGTGAAGTGTTCCTTTTCGCCTGTTCTTCCTATTCTCCTCTTAAATGAAGCTCTTTTCTTTCAAGTGTGTAGATGCTGATTGCTCTGTATTAGATTCTTCTTCGTGATATTTTTATAATTCTTCTAACGTTAAAGTAACCATCGCTGTATCTTACCTTTAATTCTTTTAGTATGGACCATAGTGTGGACCTAAAATGACGGAATAGAGCGTGAAATACTTCCTCCTTTATTGACGATATGGCATTCTTTTTTTCTCATAAGGGAGAGAGTGTTAAAACATCTTCCAACTTATGGGATGTTTAAATGAATTAGAAACCACTCAAAGTGTTTAGCTAGCCATAGCGAGCACTTTTGAGCGGCTGACTGTACGCAATTGCAATTGTTGGTGTACTTCTTTGGCTTGCTTAGTGATTTCGGCAATTTCCTGTGCTTTGTGTTCTGAAACACCAAGACTTTTCGCGAGTGTTTCATGATCACTGTTCTTCAGCGCTCTCTGTTCGCTTAGTGAGAGACGGCTATTAATGTTTTTTACAAAGTCGGTAAGCTCTTTTTGAAGTAAAGGATTTTTTACTAAAGCTTCTTGCTGTAATTCTTTTGGCAAGGTGAAGAGCTCTTGTAAGCTTTTGCTTGGCATTTTTACTATTTTTGCACGACGACTTTGTTCTATTGCATGTTCTTGAGTAATTTCCTTCTCCGCATGTTTTACAGCATGGGCGAAATTTGCAACGGTAGTACAGAGCATCTCAAGATGATTTTTAGCGTTTGCACGTGCTTGATTTTGTAGTCCACATAAACTGAAACCTGCAAGATGAGAAACAGAGTGCGGTGCTCTTTCAATCTGGTTGGCGAGCTGTTGGCCTAAGCTTGGATTTTTGATGATCTCTAGCATCTGTTTATCTAATGTTTTTTCTTTACCATAAACAATTTTTGCCAATTTCTGGACCTGTTTTAGGCTTGCGTGGACACAGGCATCTTGTGCAATCATTTCGGACATTTCATTTTTCGCCAAAGGAGCTAATTTCTCTTCTGGGATGAGAATGCTTTCAAGCTCTTTTGTTTTTGGAACTGTAAAGGTAAATTTGTCACCGGGTTTTAATGTTTTGAGTTGTTCTGGTGTGAGATGCTCTTTATTGCCGATGATGTAAGCACCTTTGACGTTGAGCGCAAAGCCTTCAAGACCAGCACCTCTATACATTCCTGTGTAGGTTTCACCTTCTTTTGCAACCATAACGGGACGATCATTAACATTGCGCCCAAGTTCTTTCATGTTGTTCATGAATTCCTTTAAAAGAAGTATTTTATTGGGATTAGAGATATCCTCAAATAGATGTTGCATTGGTTCTAGATCACCATTTTCTGCTACAGCAACACTGGCGAGCATCATACGTTCTTTTGTAACAAGTGAAAAATCAAGCTGATGGCCTGCTGCTTGAGCGAGCTTTTCAAAAAAGATCCGTTGTGTACGTCCGTTGCCTTCTCTAAAAGGATGGAGTTGATTAAGGAAGTTAAATAAGCTTATTCCTTCAGAGTTAAATTTCTCACGCGTTAAGCCTTGCAAATTATCTTTTTCGGCAAGTGTTTGATCTAATTTTTGTAAACCTTCAGTGATTTCATCACCGAGTGCAAAAGGATTTTCCCATCCTGTTCTTTTCATTTCGGGCATAGCGGCTGTGGTACCATCTTCAAATGTAAAGGGAAGATGGCGAAGATGACCAGCCCATTCA
This sequence comes from Bartonella sp. TS82HLJMH, assembly GCF_042193495.1. Taxonomy (NCBI): domain Bacteria; kingdom Pseudomonadati; phylum Pseudomonadota; class Alphaproteobacteria; order Hyphomicrobiales; family Bartonellaceae; genus Bartonella; species Bartonella sp. TS82HLJMH. The sequence goes on from NZ_JBHILU010000011.1 coordinate 43,553, forward strand.
AAGGTATTTTTAAACAACTGATAATGAATAGAGCATAGATAGGAAGTATCAAATTTTTCTGGTAGGGGGGCTTCACGCAGATTAACCATCGCTTTTGCTGTATCATGCGAGCATTTCTCCAGAAAGGATTTAAAGTCTTTTATTCCATATTTATTTTTGAGTGTTGTGGTGTTCGGGTAGACATAATGATGGGGAGAAACTGTTTGGATATTTTTTGTTTTTTCTTTTGCTTTTGGCATCGTAGCTTCCTTATAATGTTACGTTGTCCATGAGAGTATTAAATTCCTCGAGTGAAATATTTCCCCTTGCATATTCTTCTAAAATTTTTAGCGTTTTGGAATGTAGCGCTATTCCCTCTATTGCATGGGTGCTGATGGCTGCTTCAACCGCTTCACGGCGTTGTTTTAATTCTTCCACTGTCATCGATAAAAGATTTTCGCTGTTTTCTGTTGCTTTGGTTTTCATGCATTTTTCCTTTTATGTGCAATCGTCGCTTTAAAAGAGCCTTTAGCAGCCGATGAGATCTTCTTTTAGTCTCCTCCAAAGATGTTTCGTTGTTTGAAGGGATCATAATAAATTTCTGTGACCTTAAATTTTCCTTCAACCCGTTTGCATTGGATGATAATATCAATCATTGAAATCAACAGTCCTCGAATATCATCACGCTCTAAATCACCTCCCCCGTCACTTTCTTTGACCAAAAGGGTCATTTGCTCAAAGGCAGCAAGGGCTGTTGAGGCATGAACCGTTGTAATGGAACCTGGATGACCTGAATTGACATTGCGGATATAATAAAAGGCTGTCCCATCTCGAAGTTCTTGCAAAAGAATACGATCAGGACGCATCCGTAAAGATGATTCAAGCAATTCTTTGGGTCCAACAGAGGCTAAGCCTTGTCCATCTTTTGAATAGAACATCGAGACATGATTAGGGTGCGGTATCACCAATTCTTGTGTATCTTCAATGGTGATAATACGCTCTTCTTGAGGGATTTTGGCGATTAATGCTTTTGATAATGTTGTTTTACCTGAACCAGTTTTTCCTGCAATTAAAATATTTTTCTGGCATTTTACAGCTTGATTTAAAAAGGAGACAAAGTCTTTATTGCAGTAGGCATGAGCTAAGTTATGCTCGATGATTTTGAGTTCGTTAAAACGAGAAAGATAATCATTCAATGGCGTGAAAGATATCTGTTCACAGAGCGAAAAAAGACCTTTATTCGCTAGCTCCTCGAGAGAAAAACTCTTCGATGATGGTTTGCGAATTGTCATACTAATCGTGTTTTTTTCGACAGCTGGCGGAATAACAACTTGAATGCGCTCATTACCTGGCAGAGTAGCCGATAATATTGGATTCTTGGCTGATATGTTTTGCTTGGAATAGGACGCGACAACTTTCGCAATCCCCATAAGCTCATTAAAAGAGAGAGCCGGTGCCTCTATTGTTTTCCATCCATCAATACCTTCCGTCATTACTTGATAGGGACGATTGATAACAATTTCAAAAAGACTTTCATCTTTCAAAAAAACACGGATGGGTTCAAGTTTTGTGAGAACAATCGCGATGGTTTCATCGCTCATGGTATGTAAGTTTGAGTTCATTTTAAAGGTATCGCAGAATTTTTATAAAAGTTTCTTGAAATCGCCCGATTGACAATTTGTTTTTTATTTTCAATCACTTTCAATTTATAAACGCTGGAAAAATCTAAATCGCGAGCAACAAAGATATTCACCATTTCCCCTTGGTTTTTGGATAATGTTGGAGGAATATTAGCGTAATTTTCGACGACAATATTTGCAATATTTTGTCCTGAAGAGAGTGTTTCAGTTTCTTCTTTTTCTTGTTTTTTTGCTAAACGTTTATTGGCATAGTTTGTCACATCTTTTATCAGGGAGACAAGAAGCGCAGATCCAATCCTCTCTAACCAATGGTTATCAATATCTCCATCTATACCAGAACGCCCTAAACTGTCTGTTGCAGGTGAAGCTAAGGATATAATGATACCATTAGGGGTTTTTGCTCTATTCCATAGCACAAAGAGACGTGTTTGGCCTTTTTTCAATCCGGCGCGATATTCGCCAACAATTTGGGTACCTTTATCGAGAAGGACAACACGACCATTGTCTGATAAGATATCTCTGGAGACAATACAACTGGCAAAACCTTGTTGATCACTGTTGATGGCTGTTTCTAAAATACAAGGGATAGAAGTTCCCATCGCGATGATGTAGTTTCGATTGCCAAGGGTTGAAGCACGAATACCTTCAAGCACTGTGGGTTTGAGAAGATGATTAAAACGTTGTGTCGTTTCATCAGGTTTACTTTCAAGTTGGTGAGGCAAAACACCATTATTTGTTTGTGAATCTATTTTGCTTTGTTGTGGATTTGCATAAGCTAATACAGGAGCACGTTGTGCTGCTTCCAGAAGTGAGTCATCAGAATTTAATTGATTGATGTTTGGTATTGGTAGCTCGACTTTTGGCAATAGAGCGTTATTTCGTCGAGGCTGTTCAAGGGGGTAAGGGGTAGGCTTTGCAGGGCGAAAAAGCTCTGTTTGTTTTATAACTTTTCCTTCTTTTGAAGATTCAATTGGTTGTTTTTTTTCTGTAACAAGGGTTGAATAGGCTAAGTAAAGACAGACACTGAAAAGAACAATAAGAGTAATAGCTTTCCCTATATTGTTCTGTTGACTTTTTCCTTGAGCATTTTTAATTGTATCGCGATCATTAATGCTTTTTTCATCCACGGTGTTATTCATGGCTGCTTCCTAGGTTCACTTTACGTTGTACAGATGGTGATGTCGTACCTGTTTCGGGGTTAATTCCTTCTGGTACGAACCTTTTATTAAAGATGCACAATACTTCATTCCCACGCCGTAGCGTGAATTGTGCAGCTGTTGCATGAACAATAACCTTGTTGCCTTTAATCGATTTGGGAATAAGCGCTTCTTGCCCATCAGGCGATACAATGTAAATGGCAGGGATTTCAATGTTGCCTAAAAAGGTAAAGGTTGTTGTTTTCCCATTATCATAGACAGAAGCAGGTTCAATGAGGGATGAGCCTTGGGCTTCATAAGCCCAATTACGTGGTCCAAAATCTTCATGGATATTTAAAACATCATTGACAAAGTTTTCTTCACGTTGTTTTGCTTTTTCTGCTTCGGCTAATTTCTTACGCAAGGCTTCATCTTCTGGATAACGAAACTTTACCAAGAAATACGTCTCATTACCGGCTGAAACATCCCCTTCACGGATTTGCAGCTCGAATTGATAAGATCGTTGTATTCCATCTTGGCGGCTTGTGACAATTTGTAAATTGGTCACAGGTTGGACTTCACGCGGTTTGAGAAAAACAAAGTGACCAGCCGGTGCAACTTGCCAAGCAACAGAATTTCCAATTCCTACATAGGTTACTTCTTCATCATCGGCAAATTCCAGCTGAACTGAAGAGCGAATGGAGCCAATGATTTGTACAACATTGTAGGGGTCATAATTGACAAATCTGATGCGGTTATCTTTACGTGCACTGACAGGCGCTGTTTCTGCAAGTGAGAAGACTGTGTGAAAGCTGAGAGTGATCGTAAAAATTAAAAAGATTGTTTTTAAAAGTCTGATCATTTTATCACCTCTGGATCAGATCTATATTCTGATACTTGAAAACCAAGAGGGTTGATGAGACGATCAGACGTTGAAATGTGTGCGTTCACGTAGGAAAAATTTAAGATTGAAATCCAATGGGAAACATTTTCTTTTTCATTAAAGTCTCTGACCGTTTTATAGTAACGAACTTGGATAAGATCTTTGCTTATAAAAGAGATTGATTTGATTGTGACGGTAGCAATCATGTTATGATAAATATTTTGCGGACTTTCTGGATTATTGCCCGCGTACCATTTTGCAAAACGGTTTTGTTCTTTTGAAGAAGATAAAAGAGAAACTAAACGAAAATTGTTTTCTGCTTCTGATGCTTGAAAACCTTCACGGGCACGAACATATTGGCTGGCAAAATAACGCGTTATCGCTTCATCATAGTCGTTAGGGGATTCTTTGAGGGCGCTTACAGTATCAATAATGCCTGTTGAGTTATCAACGCGGATAACAAAAGGCTCTACCGTTTTTAAAGGCGTCAAAGCTGCGACAGCTAAAGCCAGTGCAATCGTCATCAATCCAAAAAGCACTGTTAAAGCCATGGAAATTTTCATTCGAACGCGCATGCTATGCATGCGATCAATGTCAAATGAGCGCGCTTCTTTTATATATTCTTCAAGGGCATCACTTTTCACGCGTAACCTCCACAGTTTTATCAGATCGTGCTTCATGAATAACCGGCTTTAATAAGGCTGAATTGACTGTTGCTTTTTCACTTTCCAAAGTATTGAGAATGATGGGAGTGGTAACAGGCTTTAGGCTCTTTTCTGGGTGAACAACGTTTTGATTGTCCCAATTCCACTTATCTTTATTTAAAGCACGTGTATGTTTGCCATTACAGCGTGGTGGTTTTTTGGGGCCACTCAAAGAGGCGCAACCAGTAAGAGCTATTGTTAGGACCATAACAAAAGTTATTTTTCGTTTCATTTTTTGAACTCACAAATATCTTGGAATACAATGCATGAGAGCCTTTATTCTGGACACTTTTACAAGTCTATGTGATGCAAGAATTTGATTGGTTTTGTTGTAAGACCCAAGATGGTAGGTCTTATCTGGAACAGGATCATGGCGCGTGCGCCAAAGGGTGCACGCAAGGCAAAAACAAAAATTCTTACTCTTTTAAAGAGGTGCTTTATCTTAAAACCGACCACGACCACCTCCAGATCTTCCTGCTTTTGCTGCCGCGCTTGCCACACCTTTAGTAGCGTTACCGGCAGCACCTGAGATTTGTAAAGCGGCATTTTTTACTGCATTAGCACTTGTTCTTGCACCATTGGCAAGCATTGTGAAAACCTGTGTTCCTGAAGAGACACCTGTGTTAAAGTATGGTCCGCCAGAGGCCAGCGCTGTTGCAATACCGGGAAGTGCACGGAAGATAATAACCCCTATGAGCGAAATGACGATGACAGGGGGAAAAAGAACATAGATTGATTCATATGAAGTTTTGAGAACCTGTAGGATAACTTGACATATAATTGTTCCAAGCATGATCACGAGAACCTGTAAAATGGTAAAATTAACCAAAGTTGTAATCCATGCATCGGTGTATTTTCGCGTTGCATTGAACAAATACAAACTAATGAATAGAGGTCCAAGACCTATAATTAGTACGAGTGCAACTTGTGCAAACATTTGGACAATAAAGCCACCTATACAAAAAAGAATAACGGCTAAAAGCATGATAGAACCAAGAAGCCCCACAACGATCTTTTCAAAAAACCAAGCATTGTATAAAACTTCTTGATAGCGAGCATTTGCCTTTAACAAAATATAATCAAAAACATTGGAGCTTGCAGGATTGCTGTTAAGCGCATTTCCAATAGCGTTGGATAAATCATTGAAGAAAATATCCTTGACATAAGTATTAAATGTATCTGCATTCGTTGCCATTGTTGTCACAACAACGATTTTAACAACGTTATTGAGAAGACTATGCATGGAAAGCGCAACGCGACCTGTCATAACATTATAGCCATAAAGAAAGATAAAAATGATTGCGGCGAGATTTAAGGGCGCTGAAATAGCAGAAGATAACCCACTCACCGTTGAGTCCATCACATTATCGAGGGGGGATAAAATATACCCAGAAATGCTTTCAAATGGAGAAAAACTAAAGTCTGACATTTGTATTCATACTTTCAAGTTTTTCTTTTAATTGTTTTTCTTTTTCTTTTAATTGCGCCTCAAGATATTTATGCTTTTGTTGTTCCTTTTCTTCACGCATTTCGTCTTTTGTTTTCGTATCTCTTGCTTGAATCATATCAAGAGACTGAAGTTTTAAAGAAGCCACTTGAAGATCGGCTTGAAGAAGAGAAAGTTTTACTTGAAGCTCTTGTTGAAGAGCTTGAAGCTTCTGCAATTCTTCAAGGCTAGGTTTTTTTACAGCTTCTGTTGTTGTTGTATCTGTTTGTGACTTAAGTTGTTCAAGTTGATGACTTATTGCTTTAATTTTTTTTGCAGTTTCAGTTGCAGTTTTATATATGCTTTCAGCTGTTTCTGATTTTGCAGCATCTAATTTTTGTGTGTTCTCGAGTGCTTGTTTATAATATTCATCTGCATCGGGTGTCGTTTGTGATATTGCATGAGAAATAAAAGAAAAAGATAACAGTGTAACTAAGCCATATTTTTTCATTGATTTTTTCTCCTTTGATAAAATATGGGCAGCCATTTGTCAGGGGCAGCTCCATATTCGTTGATAATTTCATTCATGAGTTCAATGTTTTTTGTTGTGCCGCTTAAAACGGCGATCTCATCATTCATTCCACGTAAGTTAAGTTCTGCAACGACGGAACTTTGTCCTTGTTTGACGAGAAAACGGCGAGATTCTCTGCTTAATTCTGATTGTATCAGTTCAAATTCACGCTCAGTAAGTTTGAAAGCTTCGACATAATCATTGTAATTTGCTTTTTGATTTGGAAAAAATATTTGGGTGGGGCATTGCTCAATAATTGTGTGCGCGATTGTTGAGTTCAAAGCATCTTTAGGGCTTTGTGTTGCAAAGAGCATCATGCCATTTTGTTTACGGATTGTTTTTAGCCGATCTTGCGCAAAAGCTTTGAATGAATCATCTTCTAAAGCTTTCCAGAATTCATCAACGACAATAATGATGCGCCGCCCATCAATCAAATCAAGAATGCGGTGAAAGAGATACATCATTAAGGGGCGTCGAATTTCTTCATTGTCTAAGAAATCGGTCATGTCATATCCAATGAACTGTGCATTTAAATTGAGATCATCTTGATCATTATCAAAAACCCACCCTAAATCATTGCCTCTAATCCAGCGTTGTAGTCGTATGGCAATACCTTCTTTTGATGTGTTGTCAAAAAACAGTTGAAGTGCACCAAGAGAGCGTTGTGTTGGGGGTAAGTTTTCCAAAGAATCGATGGCTTTGGCGATATCTTGTCGCTCTTCTTCTGTTACGATTTGCCCTTCAGCGGTCACCAACTTTAAGATCCAATTACGAAGAAAGATTTTATTTTTTTCAGTGTATTCCATGCCCTTTAATGGAGAAATCCCTGTGGGCTGCCCATTTTTTAGAGGTTTATATTTCCCTCCTCCAGCTCGTACAAAAATCTCTGCTCCTTGATCTTTGTCAAAAAAAACCATTGTTGGATTGTGTTTTTGTAATTGTGCAAGAAGAAAATTAACAATCACTGTTTTACCAGATCCCGATGGACCACAAACAAACGTGTTTCCAAGATCGCCATAATGAAAATTAAAATAGTAAGGTGAACCAGCCTGTGTTTTTAGCAATGCGACAGCAGCTCCCCAAACATTATCGTTCAGTTTGCCAACAGGGAAAGAATGGAAGGGTGATAAAGCGGCAAAGTTTCTGCTGGTAATGGCACCTGAACGCGCACGATAGCTAAAGTTTCCAGGAAGCTGTGCCCACCATGCTGCTTCCAATCCTAAATCTTCTCTGGCAATTACGGCTCCCCCATTGGTTAAATGGGCTCGCGCTTTTGATAAGTTTTCAGTCAATATTTTGGGATGATCAGCAAAAACAGCTAAAGAAATGTGATGCTCGCCCAAAACAAAACGATTTGATTCTAAATCATCTAGCGCTTCATCGAGTGCATCAATTTGTGAACTAGCACGGTCAGCTGCATTGATCATTTGATTTTGCTTGCGGCTCATAATCGCACTGGCGGCCGCCTTACTTTTAAAGACAAAGGATTGTGTTAAAATGAATTCAAATGGTACCGTAAGCAAACCATCAGTCATACCAGGGCGTGTTTTAGAAGGGTATTCTTTCCATCCAAACATGCCAACAAAGCGTTCATTACTTTCATGGCGAATTTCGATAATTTCTTTGCCAAAAATAACACGATCCGAGTAAATCGTTGAAGCTATAGTTCCAAATGTGAGAGGAATACGCTCACGTCTTCCCCCTACCAGCTGGTGGAGAAATTCACTTTGTTCAGAAAATAAAATACCTTCATGTTCATAGATTGATAGCAGACGGACTTCATACTCTTCTAAACCTTGCATAAGGTCTTGACTTAACTCTTCGAGTTTACGAATAGCTTCTTCATCGGGTTCAGATTGTGTTTTCTTCGCTTTACTCAAGCGCTGAAAAAATGAAACCAGTTGTTCTGTTTTATCTACTGCGGGATTCCAAAGCAGTGAAATAAACAGATCATTTCTATACAGTTCTTGCGAAACCATTTTCTTTTTATATTTTTCATCTAATGCTGTTGCAAAAGATGAAAGAAAATGACCTTCTGGGTAGATCGTTTCACGGCGGCGGATGATGTGAGAATATAAAGCAACCCGTTCATCTGCGATATTTTTTAAAAGGGTGTTTAATTGGTTGTGTAAAGAATTTAATTGATCAATATCCGCAGTGTCAAAATTTACGCCCTCAACAGCCATCACAACCATTAAACAGCGTGAATTTAAAGCAACGACATGTTGGTTGATATAGCGTATATAGGGAATATATTCTTCAGGCAAAGTTTCCCGTTTCATTATTGACATCTGTTTCACCGGCTTGGCTCCTTCAGCGTAGTTCCTTATAAGTGCGGATAAGACTCAAGGGGGAGGTAGAACCTCCTCCCCATCGGTTGAGGTTTTTTTGTTTTCCTCGGGTATTGAGCCAAGCAAATAATACGCGAAATTGGTTGTGATCATGCTTTGTCACTTCACGCAAAATAAAGTGCATCCCAATACCAAAACCAATCACGGTAAAACCACTCGTCAAAATAAAAAGAACGGATGTAGCCATGACATTGAGCGCCATCGCTTCCATTGTGACACCGGCAAACATCGCTGGTCGTGTACAGGCAAGGAAAAGAGTATCTTCGTTCATTTATGCCGTGCTCGCTAATTTACTTACAAGAGTAGGGGCACCGAAAACAATAGCAATACCAAGAACACAGTAAGCTGCTTTGCGTAAATCAATAAAGCCGTACATCCAGCCAATACCTACAGCAGCAACACATATAATTGCAATAAGCTTTGCCGTTGGACCCGTCATCATTGTGACAATGTTACCTAAAACACCATCAAGATTTCCCAGACCACCTCCACTATCAGCAGCAGCATAAGAAAGATCCGATACAAAAACTGCCGTAAAAAGCAGCATGGTCACGATAAAAATGATGTTTAGTAATCTATTATCTGTCATTTTACCTCTCTTTAACAAATAATATTTGTTCATATGTCGACATTCCATTGCCTCTAACAAACTGGAGAGTGCTGTCATTTGATGACATCTTAATTCTCCTCGTTTTTTTTGTTTTAAAAGCCTTGGTAGTGGATCTGTTCACTCTCAAGCTCTTCTTCGTAAAGAGACAGAAGTCTTTTCAAATTGAGATTGTGTTACATGAAAATGGCAATTTTAAGTTGTACTTATTTGTAAAGACAACAATATTAAAACAATGAAAGAAGGAATATTATTCTTTACAAAGTGTAGTTAATATGAAACATAGATATTTGAATTTTTTCTTTAAAAACAAGGGGATTGCTGATAAACAATGTGAAAGGATAGAAAAATAATGAATTTTTTGAGCGAGCGTGTTAGGAAATGCTATTTAAATTGATTGTTATTATTTACATTATGGGTTCCATAGTGTGGGGATTAAGCCAGTATAAAGATAAAATAGATTTCAGTATTCTTAAAACATTTGAGATGCAAGATATACAAGATATTCTCAATTTTTATCGAAAAGAAAAAAATCGAGAAGAAGAAAAGTTGGTTAAATCTATCACCAAACAGCAATTAGAAAAAAATGAATCAGCTCTCGATTTGCAGAAGAGTGTTTCATTAAACGATGTTGCAAATAATGCTGTTGTTTTTCATGGTAAGGCCTCTGTTACAAGTGGGGTTACATTTAAATTACTGACGCCTGCTGCACAATCTTGGCGCTCATATATCACCCGTGATATTCATCTTTATGGTGTAGACACGTGCGCACCACGCCAAAAAGCACGATTAAATGATCAAGAATGGCCCTGTGGTGCGGTTACAACGGCTTGGCTTGTCACCAAAACACTTGGGCAGGATTTATCCTGTAAACAGGCTTTGATGCACAATGGTGTTTATTATGCGCAATGTTTTGTTCAAGGGGTTGATTTAGCTGAGGCAGGTCTTACAGAAGGTATGTTGGTACTCTCAAAAGAGGGAAAAGATCCTATTCCAGCCCAGTATCATCATGCGGAAGACAAAGCACGTGGCAACAAGATTGGTCTTTGGTCAAGTGATTTCACTGAACCTTTAAAATGGCGACGAGATAATGGATCCTACAACCCCTTTGCTAGTCCATGATTGGTTTTAACGGACATATTTGCTAAAATCTTTATAGAGAAAGCTTTATCAATAAAATTGTACCAAATCATAGGGCAAATTTGAATAAATGGTGAGATTATTTTTGTTTATGAAGTAAATGGATGATACTTCTCTTTTCAAGGTAGGTTTGCTCTCAAAATCGCTCTTCTATTTTTACTTATGTGTTTTATAAAAGCAGGAAAATTTCATTGTTGGTGGCAAAGCATTTTTGAGTATTTGTGTTTGAAGGAGAAAATGAGACGATAAAAAAACGCTCAAGAAACGGATTTCTAGAGCGGAGTTGATAAAAGTAAAAAATAAACAGACCTCCAAATGGTGTAACGTTTGATATAACGGATAGAATATTTCACAATGTCTTAAAAAAATTTATAGCAAAAGTTTTTTTCATCAGAATTTTGTCTTCAGGATTGGATCACATTTTTTACTTCTTTAAAAGTGGTCAATCGGTTTCATTCCTTGAAAAGCTTTCATAATTATCTGCTTCTAAATTCAGACTTCTAAAAGATGGATTTCAAACAGACTCTACACAAAGAAATCTTCGTAAAAATGATTTGCATTGTTGATTGTTTTCTATATAGCACAAGACGTTTTTATTTAAGCATTCGATGGGGGAAACAATAATCAACATACAAATAGGTGAAAAGAGCTCATACTTTTTTGTAATGGCTTTGTAGTCTATTGATCGTGATACTTAAGTATTATAATGCTCATAGGCTTTCTATAGGGCGAGGGGCGCGGTTCCTATCGCAATGTCACTATTGAAATCAGTTGGACAAAAACATTAGTGCGCCTTCTAATTTCGTCATTTTACTCAGTTTGGGCTTTTTTCTTCTCATTATATTTTATGACAAACTCATACGATGGCTGTCGTGAGCTCTTCTTTACGTTATTTTACTCAGAGTGTCCACTTTGAAAGCAAGCAAGTGATAGTAAGGCTGTATTCTCGTACAGTATGAAAATTTAAAATCCATTTGGGGGATGATGTTAACAGATAAGGTATTTAAAGAGGGGTAAAATGAAAAAAATTATTTTATTATGCATGGCTCTATTATTCGCTGTGGGGTGTGAAAAAACTTATAGCATAGAGGATTTTAAGAAAGATGCAAAATTAAGGGAAGAATGGGGAAAGAAGTGTTTTCTTTCAGGACAAGCTGTTAAGGAATCTAAAAATTGTCAAAATGTTTTACAAGCAGATACTGAAATGTTTTTCTCGCCAAAGCTTAATTCTACAGATCGTGGTCATTCATTTTAACGGTTATGCATCTCAACAGTAAAGTGTGATATAAAAATTTTAAAATAAAGAAGTTATGGTTCAACGAATAGTTGCTTCTTTAATTTTTATAGCGGAAAATTTATCATTTTTCATCTTTCAGATGAGCTCCCCAAATCATATTTGCAATCCTATTGTTTGTTTCATCTTTGTTAGATTGAAGATTATGATCATGAGAAAACAGGATAGCATTGTCTTATAGAAACATCTCTTAAGGCACCCAATCCTATTTCATGGTGGTGTCCGTGAATGGTATAACGGTAAAGCAATAGAGCACCACTATCTTTACGCTTCATAAAGGTGTAAGCCGGCGCATATTTTCTAGCTCGTGGGTGTTGCTACAGCCCTTGGCACTTGAGACGGTTCATTAGGGGCATTTTTAATCCTTTCTTAATAGTTTTTTATCCACAAGGGCTCTTCCCGCTTGTAACTTGCAAGAGATATGGTTTTGGTTGCTTCAACATGGAACGGGTCTGAAATGAAAGAATCTTACGCTATTCTGGATTCTCATTTAACATGCAAAACAATGAACACTCTTTATAAATCAATGTTTTATCTTATGGTGGAGTTGGTGTGGCATTGAGATTTTAGAGGAAAAATATGCCTTTAAGAATTTATAACAGATAGCAAGTTTTTATAGCAGGTATATTAAATGCAGATCATCTAAAATAAATGGAACGTCCACAGCGAAGAAGGGGCTAATTTTTTAAAATCCGCATGAATGCTTATTCTGTTGTGCTGTAAAAACATCATCGTTTGAGGTGTGGTGTAAGGCATAAAAACTTTATGCATGGGGTGTTTTGATAAGAGAGTGTGGTGAATATTCAAGAGAGGGCTTTCTTGTATAATTTTGTGAAAGGAACCATATGAAATGGGAAGCTGAGAAGGAGCTATTTTTGAGAAGGCGGATTATTCATCAACCGGTTTAAGAAGGGGGGGCATCCTTTGATGTGTGGGAAGGAAGCCAAGAATAGGGCGTGTAGCACCCTATACTTATGTTTTTAAAGGTTTTAATTTTGATCAGAAATTAATTTTAAATTGCTTTTTGTTTGACAGATGTGAGAATTCTAAATCTTTTTAAAAGCAAATATTCCTCTTTGCTCGCTACAATTTCATCATAATGATACGGGATGTGTTTTTTTATGATGATATCAGCGTAAAAAAAGGCAATAGGGACATCCAATATATCGGAAATTTCTTTTAAACGTCCCGCGCTCACGCGATTTAAGCCTTTTTCATACTTTTGGATTTGTTGGAAAGTGACACCTAAATGATGCCCTAATGTTTTTTGAGACATTTTGAGCATTTTTCGCCTAAAGCGAATTTTTTTGCCTACAAAAAGATCAATATTAAGATTTTGATTTTGCATTTTCCCCCTCCGGTTGCGAGCGCCCTCGCATTGGTATTCCGGGAGCTTGAAAACACTGAACCCTAGTCAGCATTTTACTTTTAGTGCTTGGGGCACCTGGACATAGCAAAATCTCCCGGAATTCCGGGATACCCACACAGTGGGTTTATTTTTACGCTAGGGTTTCGGGTTTTCAAGGCCCTATTGGTCGTTGCGTATACGACCAAAACATTTTCTAATTAGTAAAGTAATTTTAGGAGATTGGCAATAAAAATAGTTTTTCTTGAGACGGATAGATTTTTTAAATGAGAGGTTATTTGCCTTTCAACTTTTTAAAACCCGCTTACTAAACTCATGTTTTCAGATTCGCTTTTTACAAAGGTAAACCTTGGTTTTTAAGCTCAAGGCACCGCCTATGGTGCTGTTCTTAACCAATAACCAAAATGACTTGTTTGATGCGTCTGAGATATCATGATGATAGGGGAAAGCTTTTATGAGTAAAGAGCCCTCATGCAAAATAAAATCAAAACAGAATAGATTTGGTTGTTGTATATCCATATGTTTGTTTAAGAAGATCTTTCTCAATGTTAGCGCCCATTTCACGAATGGCGTTTCGTAAAGTGTATAACGTAAAAGCCTCGATGAATGAGATAAAAGCTATTTTTTCTCTCTTCACGTGTTTTTATTTATACGCTCATCCCGCTTATAATGTGCAAGCGAATAATTTTGATTGATTCAATATCAACAGATTTGAAATGAGAAAAGATATTTTTTTCTCATTATGTATGAATAATAAATTATTATTATAAATCAATAATTCTATACTTAAGGAAGCGTTTTTTTAAGGAGTTTTTTGTTCGTTTTTAAGAATGTGCGTGTTTTAGATAAAAAACTGTATCAACGCAGTTATTGTTAGAATTAAAGTTTTTATGAGAAAAATGAGCATTGTGGAATGATAAGCTTTTGATATAAAGCGTTTTAGAACTTTGCACAACTTAACGATAACTTATTTATTTTGTCATTTCTTATGATTGCTATAAGCGATGCAAAGTTGGAATATGGTTTGAGAAAGCAGATGACACAAGTATTATCTTTCGGTAAGTAGTTTTGAAATAAAAGACAGCTTTAAATGATAAATAAAGATAGGTGCACCATGAATGAACTTACTCATATTGAGACTATTATAACGCATTATGATGCTGTTTTTTGTGATGTATGGGGTGTTGTGCATAACGGTGTACATGCATTTGAACCAGCATTGAAAGCATTGTATAAAATTCGAAAAATGGGAAAAAGTGTTATTTTATTAACCAATTCTCCTCGGCTACGGGAAGATGTTGCCGCTCAATTACAAAGCATGAATGTTCATCGTGACTATTATGATGCCATTATCACTTCAGGGGATGTAACGCGCGATCTCATTCGGACTGCTCCGCGTAAAGTTTTTTTTATTGGTTCACAACGTGATTTGGTGCTGTTTGAAGGGTTAGAGTGTGAATTTGTTGAAGAATGGGAGGCTTCTGTTGTCGTCTGTAGTGGTTTTCTTGAAGATTTTGACGAAGAACCCTCTGCTTATGAGGAGATGTTTCTTCGCATGCGGGCGCGGAATTTACCTTTTATTTGTGCTAATCCTGATGTGATTGTCCATTATGGAAATAAAGAATTTTGGTGCGCAGGTGCATTGGCGCGTCTTTATCAACAATTAGGGGGGGAGGTACGCATTGCTGGAAAACCTCACGCGCCTATTTATGAGTGTGCCTTTGAAAAACTTCAAAAAATTCGTGGAAGTGTGGAAAAAAGTCAAGTTTTAGCTATTGGTGATGGTCTTTTGACGGATATTAAGGGGGCGGTTCATTTTGGTCTTGATGCCCTTTATATTATGGGGGGGATTCATCATTATGATTATACGCAAAATGGTGTGGTGGATAAGCAAGCTTTGCATTCTTTTCTTGAACATCATGGTTATAAGCCACAAGCAATCATGTGGGCACTTCAGTAATGGCTAATTTTTTGCGTCTTCAGGGGATTCACATGTTTCCCTCGGCTTGGCGGGGAGCCGTGTTGGCACTTGGAAATTTTGATGGTGTTCATTGCGGACATCAGGTGGTGTTGCAAAAAGCGCTTGATTTCGCGCGAATAAAAAAGAAACCAGCAGTTGTTTTAACCTTTGAACCACATCCAAGAAGTTTTTTTCAACGTTCAGCTCCTGTCTATCGTTTGACAGAGGCAGCTGAAAAAGCTGAAATTTTTAAAGCCCTTGGTTTTAATGGCGTGATTGAACAGCCCTTTGATGCACACTTTGCCACTCTTTCAGCGGATGAATTTATCAAATCGATTTTAAAACAGGCTTTTGATGTTTCAGTTGTGGTGATAGGGGAAAATTTTCAATTTGGTCATCAGAAAAGTGGAAATTCACATCTTCTTTACCAAAGGGGAAAGAAATATGGATTTGAGGTTGTGCAAGTTCCTTGCGTTTCGCGTCTTCAAGATTCACAACAGTTGATTATTTCCTCTAGTTTTATTCGGCAGCTTCTCTCACAAGGGAAAGTAGAAAAAGCGGCCCATTTATTAGGGTATCACTATCGGGTATGCTCCAATATTATTCAAGGCGATAAACTTGGACGTCTTTTGGGATTTCCTACCGCTAATCAAATGTTGCCTCTCCAAGTTCGTTTGGCTCATGGTGTTTATGCGGTACGTTTGCGTCGTGCGAATGGTTTTTGGTATGATGGTGTTGCAAGCTTTGGTTGTCGTCCGACGGTTGTTAAAGATGGTGCGCCACTTTTGGAAACCTATTTATTTGACTTTAATGACGACCTTTATGGGGAAAGCTGTACCGTTTCTTTTTTCCAGTTTTTGCGAGGACAAGAAAAATTTGATGGGCTTGAACCTTTGATTGCACAAATGCACCGTGATGAAAAAAAAGCAAAAGAAATTTTAAAGACAGTACACCCATTATCAAAGTTGGATAGGCTGCTTACTTTTAAAAATATGCCCTAAACTTATCTGAAAAAGAGAGAAGAGCCGTAAAAATAGCACTTAAAGTGATTATAATCACAAAGAGATATTCCAAAACATCGTGGAATGTATGTTGTTTCCGTTGTTGAGAGGGAGAATCGAATATCTGAATATCTGATTTTGGCATTATCTTTTTCAAAGTTCATTGTATGGCTTTTGTTGTCATTCAAAAGTTTACTGCTTGTTTCTTTCTGATCCGTTAAAACCCATCATAAAAGATGCAGTAAAGAATAAGCTCCAGCCTATTTGGCAATAATAGACGTGAAGAGGGAAAAAGGCTGTTTTTAAAATTTATTGCGATTTTAAGCTTATAGTTTGATAAAATTTAATCGACGACTTTTTTATTTCAAAAATTTATGGTCTCTTTTTTCTAATTTGTTTTATTATGCCGTATCGTTTTTTATGATGGTATCGGGTTTATGTAAAACCTTACGCACGTGATATTTGGTATCATATGATGAATATTTTTAAAAAAGGTTTGTTTGTTGAGTCTCGTGAAGTAGAGCAGCGGTTTTGTACTAACCAATTATGTAAACGAGAATGAAGCTGATGGAAAATTCTGTAAGTCTCGTTTCTCTCGTATATTGTGACAGGAAATTTACATTAAGGAGACTACGATCGATTGCAGAAAAAAAGAAATCATTGCGAGAAAGCAGGTGTACTTGTTTCAAAAATTTTTAAATGCTTTTGATTGATAAAGGCACAATTTGGTTGTCGTAATACGTAAATCTTTCAGATTCTCAAACAAAGAATTGTCCATATATCTCCTTTGTCCTTCACAAATATAACGCCTATAATGCAACGGGAAGGCAGTCTTGTAAGCGTATGAAAATGCAAAGCCAATTATGTCTTGTTGTTTTTTGATAGAAGTGTTGGATAAAAGTTGGGACATCTTTACAATCTATGCTCGGTCTATTCATGACTTTATGGTGTTGTTTTTCTCATAAAACTTTTGCTTTAGTGATCCTCAACGCGAGCAGGATGTTTGAGACAAAGATTAAGGCGTTTTAGTGCTCTCTTTGCTGTTACAGCTTTTATATACCAGATGGGGAGAGTCCTATTGCCATATTCATTTGGATAATCTCTGAAATCAATCTACAGCCTTATTGGAGAAAAATATGAAGTTATAAAAGGGGAAATCAGTCCAGATGACTGTCTTTTTTAAATTCGGCTTTGCCACTTTCAAAAGTATCCAGAGCAATATCTCTTAAATCATGAAAATAACAGTTTCAGGCTTTTCTTGTTCTTTGAATAGGCTATCACGTCCCACAGGTAAAATAAAATGCTGGAATATACTTGTGTTGCTAATTTATGCGCTTGTTTTAAAGCAATATCTCTCAACGCTTCCCATATCCATTTTCATGATGGCATTCATGAACGGTATCTTGCAAGCTCCGTTGAGCACTATCATTTTTATGCCTAATAAAAGAGCAATCCGGTATCATTAGTTATATTGATAAGCCTTTCTTCAGTGTTGTACAGTCTCGGCTATTTGAGAGCGTTTATGAGAGGGATTTTTTCTTAACTCGTTTTATTTCACACGAACTCTTCCTGCTTGTGACATGCAAGAAACACGCTTTTGATTGATTCACTATAAATAAACTTAAGATGAGAGAATCTTACGGTATTAGGGTTTCTCACTCAATGTGCAAAATAATTAATTGTCATAAATCAATATGTTGAAATTAAGCATAGATTATGGCTTACAGCTTTTTTATAAAATATTTTTCATGCCTGTTATACGGAATATGGGTTTTCTGAGTGGTTTTACTTTTGTTTTAGTGTCTATGGTGTACGAATGAGCTCGTACTGGTAAAGGGAGAGACGAAGAAGGTGAAGCAGTGATAAAAGGTGAAGTGAAAATAAAATTCCTTGATTATCAGATGAATTTTCATGCATTTTATGGCTTCAGGTGTGCATGCTTGTTGTATATTTAACAGCAAAGTTTGCTTATAGAGCTTTATGAAGTGGACGAAGCCTGAGTAGAAAGCGCAAGACAAAGATTATTGACAAATTATTTTTTACAGATCGATGTGTATTTAAGTGTCTTCATCTTTTAAGGCGAGGAGGAAGTGCATGAAACCTATGTTTAAAGACGTGCTAAACGATAAAGATGCAGCGAGCGTGCTCCGTGATGGCAATAGGCAAGAAGAGGGAGGGGGGCTGTTTTTAAAATTGTTTGCATGGCTTCAACAGCTGACTTTTCTATAGTTGGAGGAGAAATGGGAATGTGATAGGCTTTTATACCATATTCATTTGCGACCGTTCTAATGCTAGAAAAGTCAGGTTGATGAAGCTCCTCGTGATCGGGGCGGTTGCAGATAATTGTTTTAAAGCCAGCTTGTGCCAATATTTTGATATTTTCTATGCTAATTTGGGCACTGATAAAAATATCAGGTTCAATTTGTTGTAAATTCATTTTTATTTATTCTCGATCGCACGATCTTTATGATATTCTCTAGTCTGGTATATAAAAGAACATAATAAAGGTAAGTTTTTCAATGGCATCTTAACAAAAATATTCTTTTTGTCGAGAAAATCTATTTGGGGAAAATGAGCTGTAAGATGCAAAATATCTCACTCCGCAACATGTTCGTTATTCAACCTTATGAAAGACGGCTGTTTGGTCTTTATGGATAATCTATTATGTTTACCAAACATAGACATTCCATTGTGTTGCTTGTTCACACGTTTGCTAGTGGTATCCTTATTTTTCTTAAGCCCATTTTTCCCTGTCGAGCGTAAAGAGTATAAAATTCATTGATCACCACCCTCTTTACGCTTATGAAGAAGTAAGTTGGCACCATTGTTATATTTGTAGCCCCCAATGTTACTACAGTTCTTGGCTCTTGAGGCGGTTTATAAGAAGCATTTTATCCTTTCTTTAGGTGTTTTACCTATACGCCAGCCCCGCTTGTAACGTACAAGAGACATGATTTTGATTGATTTAATATGAGAGGGCATGAAATGAGAGAATCTTCCTGATTTCGGCTCTCTCATTTAACGTGCAAAACAATGAATGCTTCTTATAGTTTGTTGTATATTCAGAGTGAAGCTTGTTTGTGGAGTTGCATTAAGTGGATTGCATGAAGGGAGAAGCCCAAAGGGTAGGCGCGAGATAAGAAACTGGATCATTTACAGAGCATTGTTCACAGATCGACATGGATTTAAGAATCTTCGTTTTAGGGCGGGGGAAGAAGAGTGTGTCTCTTGTTTAAATTTATTTTTGTTATTCTCAAGAACATCATCTTCATAATGTTTTTTCTCATGCCAAAAGAATATTATAAAGACGAAATTGCGGGCTGTCATTTTATCCTAAAAATAGGAGAAATGGTTATTTTGCACGTATTGGAGGCTTGCTTCTTTTATTACTTTCTGTATAATCGTAAAAACGATAATGCTGAAAGGCGTAATAAATGATCATTGGACTTTTGAATCAAAAGGGAGGCGTAGGAAAGACTACGTTGAGTGTTAATCTTGCGGCCAGTTTTGCGCGTACCGGTGCACGGGTATTGCTTATTGATGTTGATCCACAGGGGAGCGCATTGGATTGGGCTGCTGCGCGTGAAGATGCACCTTTGTTTTCGGTTATTGGTTTACCACGTGCAACGGTTCACAAAGAGATTACACAGATTGGTCATGGTTATGATCATATTATTATAGATGGTCCTCCGCGTGTGACTGATCTTGCTCGTAGTGCTCTTATGGCTTCGGATTTGGTGCTTATACCTGTTTTGCCTAGTCCCTATGATATTTGGGCAGCCGATGGAATTGTAAAGCTGATTGACGAAGCACGTGTTTATAAAGAAAATCTTAAATCTGCTTTTGTTATTAATCGTAAAATAGTCAATACAGCGATAGGGCGTGATGTGAACGAAGCCCTTGGCATATACCCCGTGCATGTTTTTTCTTCTAGCGTTGCGCAGCGCGTGATTTTTGCAGAAGCAGCAGCACAGGGGAAGGCGGTTTATGAAGTTGATAAGCAAGGACCAGCAACAGCAGAGATTGAAGCTGTTGCAGTGGAAATCAAGGAGTTAGCGCGATGAATAAAAAAATTAAAATCGGCACGAAACCAACGAATAAATCAATTCCTTTAACGGCGGATGCATGGGTAGGAAGCTCCAAAGGGAGCATGAGTGGAGGTATGAAGCGCCTCACGATTGATATACCAGAAAGTTTGCATCGATTGATTAAGGTAAGTTGTGCAAGTCGTGGAACTAAAATAGCCGATGAGGTGCGCGAATTGCTTTCACAAAAATACGGAAAAGTGTAAAAATGATATATGATAATAAGTTTTCGTTGGTTGAATGCTTTTTCTAGAGATGATATCGGTCGTTTTTATACGAAGTTAATAATGATAAAAGCACTCTTCCTTTTTTATAAGGGCTGCTTTATTTAAGTTGTTTTTCATAAGGTTCTATATCATTTCATGAAAGAGCTATGAGTTTGAGAAAAATTCTCCGTTTCAAACTTTTTCCTATAAATGTGATAATCATCATACTACTTGTGATCTTATATCGCTAGATGAATCGATAAGTTTATTCTTCCATAAAAAGTTTCTTTATAATGATTTTAAACGTCAGGTTATTTTTTGTTTATTTGACTTAATACATGCGTAAATCATGTAATTAAGAGTAGCGTTGACTATTTTTTTCTGTTATGCAACGATTCATTTTATTAAATTATATTCATGTTTATAAAGGGGGGATAAAAATAAATAAAATTTACTGATATTGGCGCGCTATAAGTTATTCCTAATACACAAAAGAAGTCATTGAGCATATTATAGACAGTATTTCTTACATTTATATGATTTTATAGTCTTAAATAGTTAATGCCAGTCGTAATGGTAGGCTTTTTTGCTTCAATTGAAATGTATAAGATCGCTTTTTTAGCATTTCTATTGGTATTTAAAAAGTGCAGGGGGACTTAAAGTTTTCTTTCTTTTCCGGTGGTTTAAGGAATGATAAGAGCGCAATCAGTTGATTAAAAGGTGTATTCTTTCGTTTGCAGGGAATTTGCAATGGATATAGGCATTACGAATTTTTGATAAGATTTTGTGCGACTTCTCATGATGAAGTGGTTTTTGAAAAAAATGATTAAAAGCTTTTTGAAAAATGCCAAGATATCAAAATTACTGCTGAAGTTTAAATATTTCAAATACAAAGAGCAGCCGTGCAGATAATGCTACAAATGTAAGTCTGATAAATGAAGCAGTTTTCATGATTTAACATGTTTGAGTTGAAAGTGTGCGTATTTGCAAAGGAAAGTTAGATGCAAGGTCACAATATAGGAGGGGATGTGACCCCAAAGATATTGTTAATAAAATATAAAACAAAGAGAGGGGTTAAATCATGAACAAGATCAGTATAACAGCGCTGTTGCTTTGCACGGGGCTTGTTACTGTTGGTTGTGAAAAAAACTACAGTGTTGAGGAATTTAAGAAAGATAAAAAATTGATGCAAGAATGGGGAAAGAAATGCGATAAAATGGGCCCCTCTGCTTTTGCAACCAAGAATTGTCAAAATGTCATGCAAGCCGATATGGAACTTTTTCAAGAGCATTATAGAAATCTTGCAAAGAAACTTCGTGAAAGTGGCAAAAAGGGGAATGAAACTGAAAAAAAGCAGGACAACAATTAAATCATAAAAATATATTGATAGCGGTGTTTTTCTTTGTACGCGATTTATCATCATAGGTTGGAAAAAATTGCGTACAGAAGTCGATTTTAAAATTTTTGAAAATGCACAATGAACCGAATGTACAATTTAATGGGATCCTAAATTGTGTCCTAAACTTTGTAAATTTGAAAAAAGGTGAATTTATTGATGAATAAAGTCATTATTACAACATTGCTGGTTTGTACTGGATTTGTCGTTGCTGGTTGTGAAAAAACTTATAGCGTAGCAGAGTTTAAGAAAGATCCTAAATTATTCGAGCAATGGGCAATGAAATGTATGATATCAGGGAGTTTAGATTCTCAAAATTGTAAAAACGCAGATAAAGCGTATCGTGAAGTTCATGCCCGAGATTGGCCTGGTGCGAGCTTTGTACATGATGACGAGAAAAAAAACGAAGATAAAAAGGAGGAAAATTAAATCATGAATAAAATTATTATCACAGCATTGCTGGTTTGTACTGGACTTGTCGTTGCTGGTTGCGAAAAAAATTACAGCGTAGCCGAATTCAAGAAAGATAAAACATTACTCGAAGAGTGGGTAAAAAAATGTGAAAAGATGGATCCATCGTCTATAAAGAAATCTAAAAATTGTCAACATGCCAGACAAGCGTATATGGAACTTATGTTTGGCATTAATTAAAAACATAAAATTCAATAAATTGTTCGATCAATAAGGAATTGGTTAGTTATTGATTACATTACGTTTTTTAGGATCTCTCTAACTTTTAGAGAGTCTTTTGATGACTTCAAGAATTAGCTGTTTACGATCTGTACTCTTTGTGTAAACGGATGCTATACTGTCATTTGTCTAGCCAAAAAGTGCTTTCAATTGTGATAGTATTGCATCCGAATGAGTTGCTACGTGTTATTGCTAATTTTTCAAAATATGCGCTGATTGTTTAATATTTTGGTTGCATGTATTTAAACATGAGATTGAATTTAGCTTTGGGGTGTTTTTCTGCCTTTGTCACAAATAAATGTTTTATCACACTAAGACCGGCTTTAAGCGTTGCGGCTAATTTCTGAAAAATTGGGAGGAAACATTTGTTTGGAATTTACTTTTCTCTGTTTTAATAAAGAGAAAAACATTCTGAATGGAATTATTATCGTTTTATACTCAAACTATTTTAAAAAATTGCTTTTGATTTGAGAATATTATAACATTAGTTAAGACGTGAGGCAGTTTTGCTAGGACGGTTTTGCTGGATGTGTGAGGAATTGAGCGCTCTCCACGCCTTTTCATTTTTCCCCTCTCTTTTTTGAGCTTGCAAGGTTTTCCCTTGCTATTTTTTATCTTAATTGTGTTATAATATTATCATGTTGAGCGGTGGAGCTCATGTAAAACTTTATATATGAGGTATTTTTTGTTCTCGAGTGTATGATGAATGTTTTTTGAATAATAGTTTGATTTATAAAGATAATTTAATTATTTTATGTTGAACAAGGATCTCGTTAAAATCTGTTTTAGGTTGAATCAATTAAAATCATCTACTTGCACGTTACAAGCATGGAGAGTCGTGTGGATAAAAACTGTTGAAGTAAGAAGTAAAAATGCCTTTTATGAATTATCTCAAGGACTAAAGGTTGTTGCAACATTTGGTGTTGGGAAGGTGTGTGATGGTGCTGGTTTATTCCCTCGCAAGTGTATGATGATGGTGTTCAATGGATTTATCATAAGCTTCTTGAAATGTTCCTTTAGAATTGTGATATGCCCTGAAGAGGAGCAACAAGAGGAACTTACTCAATAAGGAGACAAATTATTTACAAATCGGATCTGGTAGAAAATTTAGTTCTTTAAGGCGGGAATGAAGTTGAGATTCAAGGAGCGTGAAAAGACGGAAACTGATGGTTAAAAATGCATAAAAAAAGCAGAATTAATACTTAAATAGTCGCAAGCGATGTTTGAAACTGGGTGTATGATTTATCTGTAGAGTTAAAATTTTGCTTTAATTTTATGTAAAATTAAGATGATCATTTGCACAGATTACAAAAAGCCAAGAGAGTATGCTTAGTATATTTCTATTACGAGAATTAAAATAACAACAGAAGCATTCATGGTGATAATCAAGGTTGAATAAAGTATAGCGGCTTTTAGGAGATCAGCCATAAAAACCTCTTTCTGTTTTTTGAGGTGATTTTATGAATAACAATATGTCACAATCTGTAGTATATTCAGATACAATATATTCGACAAGCTTAAAATCGTTCCTTTTTTATGAAGGCTTGAGGAATTGGAGCACTGTGAATCCTAAAAAAGAAAGTTTTAAAGAGAATATTAATTGATTTTGTAGGTTTTGTGTTGCAGAAAACTTTTTTATCTTGTTATGCTATAAAACACTGTTATTTATAGTGGTAATATAAGGCATATAAGTTTTCTTGGAACGTTTAAGTATTTTTTAGTGTGCGATGAATATTTGTAGGTTTATTTGTTGAGCTTTTCGTTTAAGTGAATCACATGAGCGGAAAGTCAAGAGAAGATCGCTTGGCAAAAATTCGGACTGCTTACAGCGCAGATTGAGTTAAGATCTTGGTCCTTTAAGGCGCGCGGAAGAAGACAAAAATGTTTTCTGATCGTTTATCTCATAGCAAGAGTGTTAATGCTGCTCTAATGGGCATGTTTTGCACAAAAGAAAAGAACGTTCCAAATAAAATATACTTATGTTATATATTAGTATATTTTTATTGCATATTTATGCACTTGTTAAAAAAACAGCTCTCAATGTACACGACAAACATTTTACGATGACACTCGTAAATGGTATAACGGTAAATGTGAATGGTATAACAGTAAAGCTCTCGTGAAATAATATAAAAATCTATAGAGTACTACTATCTTTACACTTATGAAAGAGCAAGTCACTGTCATTGTACGCTTGCTTCCAATCTTTACTATAGACCTTGGCATTTGAGAAGGTCCATAAGAGGCATTTTTCTTTCAGTGTATTTTATCAACACATCAGGGCGCTGTTTGTGATGTGCAAGCGAGTGATTTTAATTTATTCAACATGGAATAGATTTGAAATGTGATGATTATGAAAGAGAAGAGCCGCATTTAGAAGGTTGGGAATGAGAGAAAGTTCGTAACAAAATCGTACCTTGATTATGATTATAAAATGATTGTTTCTATGTTTTTATACCAGTAGCACATGTAAAGCCACGATATTAAGAGTAAACTGTGTTATGGAGTGAAGAAAGATGTTGTGGAAATTCTGAAAATATCAATGTGGGGAGCGTGAAGTATTATGCATTGGATAATATTTTGATTTATAATAATAATCTATCGTTATTCAACTTGAATTAGAGCCCTGAATACCGTAAAATTTTTCCATTCTAAATCTGCTCTAGGTTGAATCAACCAAAACCATGTCTTTTGCAGTTACAAGTGGGGAGGGTCCATGCGGAGCGAAACTGTACAAGAAAGGTATGCTTTTATGAACCGCACTTAAGTGCCAAGGGTATCGCAACATGAGGGGCTAGCAAAATATATGATGATGCTGGCTTGCTTCTTTTATTAAGCGTAAAGATGGACAGTACTCAATGGATTTTATACACGTCATGGGGGATTTATCATTATATTATTCATGGGACACGGCGTGAAATAGGCTTGGGTGCACTATAGATGTTTCTTTAAAACAAGCGCGTGAATATGCGATTGAAGACGTATCGAACTGATTGGCTAAGAAACTCTTGAAAATGTTCAAAAAATCTTATATAGTTGTTCATTGCAAAGAAAAGCGAATGATAATAAAAAAAGGGAGATTAATGGCTGTTTAGCTATTTTAAGATGTCTTTTTTAATATTTCTGTATGGCTGATCTGTTCAAAAGAGCATTCTTTTTGTTTTTTATGCGGAATACTGGATGTGTGCAGAAAAAGCAGGAGGGGGGTGTGTCTTTTTGAATGGGTGCAAACTAATTTTGTAGGGTGCCATCTTATGGGGTGCCAGAAGGTATGCAAGTTTAGGTGCAGAGAAAGCCATAAGGTTATGGAGGGTAAGATGCTGCTATCGTTAAAATGCTGAAAATGAGCTTAAGTCTTTGATATGCTGCGGTTTTTTGTCGGCTGGTAGTTTTTATGACCAAAGTTCTCGGGGGAGCGTTGTTGTTTTCTATTGAAAGCGTGCTGGTGATAAAATAGGCAAAGATAAAAAAGATAAAATCGGTAAGGCAAAATAGACCGAAATAGACAGAGAAAGTGTGGAATTTTCGATATTGCTGCGTAAGGCTTAAGTTTATAGCGTTTTGGTGGATTAGTATAGCTGCAATGATGGTTTTGGAGCAAAGCAAGAAAAATTTTGAGAGAATGCGTTGAAAGTTGAAGTGGTATACGCTTTGAGGGATTGTCGTGCTGTTGTTTGAGCAATGTTTGCACCACGAGCTTTATTGAGTGTATCAGCATTGAAGAAAACCTGTTTAATCTCCCTCATTTGAAAGATTGAACAAGAGTGTTGAAGGGGAAGTAAAAATGTCTGTAGTGCAATATGGTGATGATAGTTTTGCATCAAAAGCAAAAGTTCTTGACAATAATCTTATTGATCGTGATTGGGCGATGACAAAATTTGTTGCTGCTGTTAAAGGATTAGCTCAAGTTGTTGATTATGAAAGCAATATGCTAGAGAGTAGTGGTGTTCCAGATTACGAAGAAATAAATTTATGTAAAATACGTGGTTTGCGTGATCTTAATAAATCCATGAGCGATGTAAAGCGCTACATGAATCAAGATATTGAGCATGAGGTTGAAAGTTTGTTGTCTGATTTACAAGAAAAATTACAGCGTAATAGTGAATTGCTTCAAACGCATTTAAATGCAGTTAATGATCTTTCTAGAGCTATGCAACTATCTGGACGCGTAAAAGAAACAGAGGAATGATTCAAATCTGATGAATATTGGCTGTCCTAAGTGATGACAATGATTAGGTAGATCAGTTTATTTGGATAAATAGTGCGTTTAGTGAGTAGACTTGTTTTAGCGCATTGGGGTGTTTAAATTATTTGTTGTACTGTAAAACGCTGTTCTTAAAACAATGTCTTTTAAGGTGTAGTGATGTGAACTGCATGCTGTGGGAAGCTAGCTGGGAGAGGACTAAGAGAAGGGGGATTATTTACAGAGTATTGTTTGCAGACTGAGTTAATAGGGGGTATCATTTTTTAGTTTAGGGAGGCGATCTTATTGGGAAAGAATAAAGGGCTAGAAATAAGCTTCCCTCTGTACCACCATCCTTTAATTTAGCTTTATGTCTTTCAAAAGCATCTAAAGCACTATCTGTTAAATGATGAAGATTACGCATTATTTCACGCTTCTGTTTCTCTCGTTCTTTAATGGGGGCACGACCCTCATGTAAAACAGAACATCATTGTGTTGCTAATTCACGTGCTTTTTTAAGAAACATCTCTTAAGGCACCCAATCCTATTTCATGGTGGTGTCCGTGAATGGTATAAGGGTAAAGCCCCTATGAAGTATACAATTTACAGAGCACCACTATCTTTACGCTTCATAAAGGTGTAAGCAGACACCATCATTATATTTGCCAGCTCGTAGGTGTTGCTACAGCCCTTGGTACTTGAGACGGTTCATAAGAGCTATTTTTAATCCTTTCTTAATAGTTTTTTATCCACAAGGGCTCTTCCCGCTTGTAACTTGCAAGAGATATGGTTTTGGTTGCTTCAACATGGAACGGGTCTGAAATGAAAGAATCTTACGCTATTCTGGATTCTCATTTAACATGCAAAACAATGAACACTCTTTATAAATCAATGTTTTATCTTATGGTGGAGTTGGTGTGGCATTGAGATTTTAGAGGAAAAATATGCCTTTAAGAATTTATAACAGATAGCAAGTTTTTATAGCAGGTATATTAAATGCAGATCATCTAAAATAAATGGAACGTCCACAGCGAAGAAGGGGCTAATTTTTTAAAATCCGCATGAATGCTTATTCTGTTGTGCTGTAAAAACATCATCGTTTGAGGTGTGGTGTAAGGCATAAAAACTTTATGCATGGGGTGTTTTGATGAGAGAATACTATGGTATTTAGTTTTTTATTCAATATGCAAAAGAAACATTATAAGTCAAAATCTTCTTTAATGTGATAATGTTTTTTGAGAATTTAAAAAAATATAAGTTTAAATAAAAAAGCAACACAAAGTGCTGCTTTTTTATTTAAGTTAAAATTAGCTTCTGCTTTAGAAACGATAACGTATCCCGCCAGACAAATTGGTGCCAGATACACCGGCTTTTTGCAGTTTTTGCCGATAGCTGATATCAGCGCTTAGTACGATATTTTGAGAAAAATATGCATTCACCCCCATGCCTCCCTCAACTGAAGAGCCGGTAGGATCAACATGAAAGGTATCAGCAATTTTTATTGTTTTACCATCACCAAAAGCTCTGCTAACATTTACTTTGCCATAGAAGGAAACAGCCTTACTTTCTTCAGCAGCCATTATAGTTTTTGTTAAACGTCCACCAATACGCACCAACCATTGATGCGGATTGCCCATGTCAACTTTTAAGCCATCGGCATCTGAGAAGATATCAAACTTGAGATTTTGATAAATGAATTGTGCTTGTGGTTCAAATACCAATCCTTTTGTATTGGTCGCTAATTTCTGACCAATGGTTGCAGATATATTAAGCATCTCAGTACCATCCAGTTTTGCGGCATTTCCAACAAGAGCTGTGGTAATATTTCCTTTTAACTTTCCGTAAGAAAGAAGTGTGTTTACATATATACCATTGCTATGTTGGATGCCGCTGTAAGCGGCAAGAGACCATTTATCAAGTGTCGTCTTTTCAGAATCTTGCATTTCTTTTGGCGTAAAGGCAAGTTTTCCGTATGTTCCTAAAAAACCAAAATATGAGCTTATGTCTTTGCCTTCCAAGGCGGCTAATATGACACCCAGTTGTAAAGCAGTATAGTTTACATCAGCACCATAACCATAATGCAGTGGATCGCGGTTGGAAGATAAGGTGACTTTATCGCCGTAGGAAGAAAAAAAGATGCCATCCTTTTTATTGTCTTCTGCCCCAAATACTGTTGTTCGCATATTGTCTAACAACGTGTTTTGATTGTTGACATCAGTAAATCCAGCAGAAAATAAAGTATTAGATATGGTTAAATAGTTTGCTACCTGTGGTAAAAGTGCTCGAACTTTTTTATCCTTATCAATGTAGGCATTCTGTAAGCGGAAATCCCAAAAATTACTGTTCTTACCAAAAAGGTTTTGGCTTTCATGAGATGTTCCAGGTTTATAGACTGTAAGTACATACTTATAAGGTTGCTTCTCTATTGTCATATAGTTTCCTGCTAACGTGAAGGAATTTTCGTTTGCTTGTCCGGAAACTTGAATGATTGAAATCCCATGTGTCCCTAAAGGAAGTGACGCCATGTGTTCTCCCCAAACAGCAGAGCTATCGGTTGTTTTTTTATCTGTTTTTCGGAGATTGATGTGAACAACAGTACGGCCTGAGACATCACCATTAATCACAATGCGATCGGTCTGTTGCTCCGTGATAGGAGAATGTTTATTCCATTGAGTATTTACATAAATTTCTGCAACACCTGTTGCACTATAAACCGCTTCTGTATGAGCTCTTCCTTCTCCTTTTGGAAGATTAGGTCCTATAAACAGAGTTTGGTAATGTCCCTCCACTGGCTTGTCAAACATAATGACACTATCTGTAAGGCGCAATCCAGAAAGGTTAGAGTATAATTTTTCATCAACACCAAACTGTACATGGTCATCTGAAACATTATCATTATTTTGGGCGTTTTTATTTGCCTTTAAAAGCCATTTCGTCTCCTCTTTTAGATCAAAAACAGTTCTATTATCTTTAGAAGTTCTTACTCGACCTTCTAAAGAAGAGTGGTT
The DNA here is from genome assembly GCF_042193495.1 of Bartonella sp. TS82HLJMH. Taxonomy (NCBI): domain Bacteria; kingdom Pseudomonadati; phylum Pseudomonadota; class Alphaproteobacteria; order Hyphomicrobiales; family Bartonellaceae; genus Bartonella; species Bartonella sp. TS82HLJMH. The sequence goes on from NZ_JBHILU010000011.1 coordinate 73,179, forward strand.
AGAAACCAGTGTAAGGGTGTTTGTGAAAGCATTTTCGTTTTTTATATTTTTTAATAAAATATCGGCATGAATTTCTGAATTTTTAAGGCTGACTTCACCGTTTATGCCTGTTCCATAAAGGTTGATACCCCTACCATGTTCAACGAAAATCTTTGTATTCTCTAGAGTTACTTTATCGGCAATATTGGCTACATCTTGTTCTTGAACGGCGTTGGCATTCCTTTCAGCATTGCGTGTATATCGTTTTCTAGGGGCATTATACGGATTGTCGCGGAAAATAATACCGTCCACTTCATGATTGCCCGTGACATGTACGCTTGAATCTTTCAGTTTGATTGTTCCCTCTATGTTTAGCAAACCAACTGTTTCTGCTGTTACAGTAATACCTGTAGCATCAATTTCTCCACCATCTGATACACTTAGTGCAACAAAACGCGCATCAACAGTTCCCCCTATCATGTTGATTTTTGAATTATTGCCCTCTGCATGTACAGCAAAACCATTGTCTTGAATTTTTTTGTTATGTAGCGTTATGGTTTTACCGTTTTCAGCCTCAATTCCGGAGCTTATATCCTCAATTTGTGTAGACTTTTCAGGTTGTTTTATTGGTGATATTGGTTTTTTAAGCTCTGATTTTTCAGATATTTTTTGTGCAGAGGCAGATTGTACGGGCGCTGGTTTTACAGATTTTGGCGGTACCGGTAATGCTGGTTTTCCAGTTTCTGGTCTTAAAGATATTGGCTGTGCGAGTTCTGGTTCTTTAAGCGTTGGCGATAGCTCTATTGTTGGTTTTGTAGGTTCCGCTCTTGTAATAAGTGTTGGTTGTAAATTCAGTGAAGGCTGTGTAGGTTCTGACTGTGAGGATACAGTAGAATTTTCGGGCATTTTTTTTCTGGAAGAGTCTGTAAAAGAAGTGGAAACACCTGAACGTCTTCTAGATTTTACTTCCATTCCTGCTGTTGGAGCTATCTCTGTCGTTGGAGATTGTGTAAGAGTATCTTGTGTGGCTGTAGGGTTAGATTGTACACTTTTTGCCACCTTAGTCTTTGATGTTTGTGTACTTCCTTGGCTAAGATCAGAGTTTTGTTTTGAAGAAGAAATTGTATTTCGAATTAAATTTCCTTCAAGTTGTGTTGTGGGAGGTAGAGTGCCCGTAGAAGTAGGCGTTGTAGATTCACTCTTTGTAGGAGGAGGGGTTATGATCGTTCTTGTAGTGCTAGATGTTAAAGGTGGATACGGAGATGATGCATTTGAATATAGATTAGAAGTTCTGGATTCACCTATTGGATTCTCAGCATGAGTGGGTTGCGGAGAAGGGAGATCTATTGTAGGTTGTGCATTCGTATCATGAAGAGCATAAGACAAGCTGGTGGAAGAACAAAACAGAATTCCAGAAACTGTGTATAGTAAAAAACTTTTTTTCATATAGATGTATTCCTAAATATTTCCCCCTCTCATAAAAGATAAAACTTTGACCTCATTATGTTTCTTTTGCGAGAGACAAAATGAAACATAATGAGAGCGCTTTATATTTCAAGATAGGAATACAAGTATTTTTAAAAATGATAGCGGATTCCAGCGGAAATATTTATTACAGATATGCCATCTTTTTTGAATTTATGTTGATAGCTGAGATCATTATGAAGCTCGATATTTTGAGATAAATGCGCCTGAATACCAAAACCACCTTCGATTAAAGATCCCATAGCAGCAAGCGGAAGGTTTTTACTAAAAGTTTTGATCGCGTTCAGTTTGCCGTAGAAGGAAAGGGCATGGCCTTTGTTTTGCGTCAAACGTCCGCCAATACGGAGCAACCATTGATGAGGTTTGCTTATGTCTATTTTAGAGTTATCGTCATCTGAGAAAGAGCCAAGCATGAGACGCTGATAAACAAGTTGTGCTTGCGGTTCTAGGATTACACCTTCCAAACTAGTTGACAGTTTGTGACCAACAGTTGCAGCGGCTCCTAATGTTTTACTATTATTTACTTTTGAAGTATGTTTGATGAAAGCTGTGGTGTTATTTTCTTTGAAAATTCCATAAGAGAGAAATCCACTTGCATATAGGCCACTGTCATGTTGAATATTTCCATATGCGGTGAGTGACCATTTATCAAGCATTTTCTTATGAGAGCTTTCTTTGTTTTTAGGAGTAAAAGACAATTTCCCATATGTTCCGAAAAGACCAAAATTGCTGCTGATATTTTGATCGTGTAGCGCTATTAATGTTGCCCCTGCTTGCAATGCAGCATAGCGAATATCTGCTTGAACACCATCTTGTTTTTCTTGAATGCTGGAAGAAAAGGTGCTCTTATTGCCATAAGTGGATAAGAAAACCCCTCTCTCTGGATGATCTTTGGGTTCAAACATTGTTATTTGCATATTGTCTAACGAGATATTTTGATTGTTGACATCAGAAAAACCGACAGAAAACATCGCAATAGGCATAACTAAAGAGCTTTCTTTTTGTGGCGTAAGAACTGTTCTTTTTTCTGCCAAATCAAGAGAAGCAGAAGTTGCGGCTGCTTCATTATCTGTAAGTTTAGAGGTGCTTTCGGTATCAGCGGTAGCGGTTCTCTTAACTTTTGTGGGTAATTTCACATGAGCTTTTGCGGATGTGTTAAGAGTCGTTTTCGATGCTTGTGTTGGTGTGTTTATTAAATCAATGGTATGGCGTGTTTGAGGGTTTAAGCCAGAAGCGGTACTGGTAGACGTAAAATTAAAAGAAGAAAAAAACAAAGCACAAGCGGCTGTACATAATAAAAGATTCTTATGCATAAAGATGTTCCTTAAGATATTTTTCTTTGTTTTGCTAAAAATGAACCACCTTTTGACACACTACAATTTTTGTAATGTAGTAAAATATAAGCAGCACTGTTTTCATCTCAGCGCTGCTTATGCGTCAAAATAGAGAGCTAAGATTTCTAAAAGCGATAACGCATTCCACCGGAAAAATTAATTCCAGAGATACCAGCTTTTTGAAGTTTATGTTGGTAATTAATGTCAGCATGAAGTGCGAGATTTTTAGAAAGCTGCGCGTTAATGCCAAGCCCACCTTCAAGGGAAGAGCCCATAGAATCGAGGTAGAAAGATTCAATAACATCGATAGTGCGCTTTTCACTAAAAGCTTTGATGACATTCAATTTACCATAAAAAGAAAGAACACGATCTTTTTCAATGGGAAGCATTGTTTTCGTTAAACGCCCTCCAATACGGATTAACCATTGATGAGGGGGCTTTATATTAACCTGGAAGCCATCAATATCTGAAAGAGTGCCAAATGCAATATGTTGATAAATAAGTTGTGCTTGTGGTTCAAAGGACACTCCTTCAACACCAGTTGCTAGTTTTTGTCCAACGGTAGCTGATATATTTAATGCATCCGTATTGTTTAACTCTGTGGTGTTGCCGATAAGGGCTGTTGTAATATGTCCGTTTAAAATGCCGTAAGAGAAAAGTGCATTAACATAGAGACCATTGTCATGGTGGAGGTTCCCATATGCCGTAAAGGACCATTTATCCAGTATGCTTTTGTCAGAACCTTCCATATCTTTTGGTGCAAAAGCGAGCTTTCCATATATGCCTAAAAGACCAAGATTCGCGGTCATATTTTGATTTTCTAACGTTGCTAATGTCATGCCTGCTTGTATAGCAGCATAACAAACATCCGCACCATAACCATATTCCAATGGACTACGGCTGGAAGATAACGTCATCTTGTTGCCATAAGTCAATAAGAATATCCCTTTCTGTTTATGACTCTCTAATCCGAAAACTGTTGAGTTCATATTATCTAACAGTGTATTTTGATTGTTTACATCAGCCAAGCCAGAGGAAAATATTGCATTATGCATAACCAAATAGCTTGCCATTTGAGGAACAAGAGCTTTGATTTTTCCTTCACCATCGAGAGTCGCACTTTGCAAGCGGAAATCCCAGAAATTCTCATTTTCTTCCAAGGGAGTTTGTCTGTTATTTTCTTTTTCAAGGGGTGATGCATTGGTATTTTGTGCATCTTTCTGTTTTGATTCTTGTGATATTCCGCTTAAATGACTTTGTGTTCTATCGGCTTTCCCACGGCTGGATGTTGGTCCATAAACATTGAGTATGTATTTATAAGGTAAGCCCTCCATTGTGGTGTAGCCATGGGCAAGTTTGAAGGAATCTTCATTTGCTTGCCCAGAAACTTGAATAAGTGAGAGCCCACGCATATTCAAAGGAATTGAATCTTCTTCATCATCGAATGGTTCTGCATGCTTTGAAAGATTGTTGAAATAGATCGTTGTGGTGCCTGAGACATCACCATGAACGAGAACACGGTCAGTTCTTTGTTGTTCTTTTGTAAGACCATTACTCCATTCGGTATTAAAGTAAATCCTTGCGTTACCCAATGCATTGTAAACCGTTGTTGCATCGGAGCTTCTGTTTTGCTCTGCTTTTTGTGGATGTTTCCCTACATGCAAGGTTTGATAATGATTGTCTGCTAGTTTATGCGGCGCATTAAATATGATAGAGCTATTATTAAGGTTTAGAACTGAAACGATTGATTGTGCTCGTTGCTTAAGATCAAGGAGCTTGTAATCAAATAGGCTAAAACTATTTTCCAATTCAAATAGACTAATTTTTAAATGCCACTTGCTGTTATTGTTTAGGGTGAAAACCGTTGTATTTTGAGGAAGCGTTTTGGCTCTTCCTTCCATAATCGAATTATCAGCGTCTAATGTAAAAGCAGTAGGTTGAATCTCGACGAAGGGTGAGACTTCATTTTTTAATAATATATCAGAACGAATTTCTGAGTTTTTAAGGTACACTGCATTCGTTTTGCGATAATAAGGTCCGAAAATACCTACACCGTCGTTTACAAGAAGTTTTGTATTATTAAGGATTGCTTTGTTTACAACCTCTTCTCCTTCTTTTACTGTAGAGCTCAGAATATAACCAAAATTGATACCATAGGCTTTGTTGTGGCCTATGACGTTTAATATTGAATCTTCAATATGGATTGTGCCGTTTGTGAGTGACAAACCATGCTCTTCTGCCTTTCCCACAATTCCTTTGGCATTAATTTGACCACCTGACGTTGCAGAAAGCAAAGTAAAGCCTGAGTGCATTATTGAGTTTGTAATGGTAATATGACCTTTCTTAGCAACCACGGCATCATACTTACCACGAACAAAAACATTATGAAGGCTCTTCTCTTCTCCATTAGCTACTTGGACCGTAGGAATCTCAAGAGGTTGTCTATTTGCATAAGTTGGAGCAAAATGAGAAAAAATGAAAGTTCCAGCAATTGTACATAACAAAAAATTTTTCTTATAAATATATTTCTTACACATAGATATGCCTTTAGTATTTGGTATGCTTTGATGCTTACTTCATTCCCCTGATGGCGCAAGTACCCGGTCAGTTTTTATATCATTATGTTTTTATTGTAAATAACAAAACGAATATTATGTTTTGTTGTTTATCGTTTAAAAATTGGTCTTAGAAGAGCTTTTAAAATAGAAAGCGCAATGCAGCAAAGATGGATTTCAGAAAACTTAGCTTGATAAGTATTTTTGTTTTAAAGTGCTAGGAATCAAAATATTTTGCAAGGATGTTTACTGCTTAAAGCTGTTGTTATGAAAACTCTACAAAGTTTTTGGAGAAGATTTATTGCGCGCTTGCAAAAGCTTTCAGGTGGTTTTCTTGCATATAGAATTATTCACGATGAATTTTTTTGATGTAAAAAATCTAAAATATTTTGTATTTTTTATCGATATACAACGATTTTTATAAATCAAAAAGGCAGCTCTCTTGAGACTTCAACAGTCATTGAGAGATAAAGAATTTTATTGCATTTGGTTTTAATGAAATTAATCCTTTCAGGAGAGCTGTATAGAAAGAACCGTTATTAATGGTTCTTTCCGAAAGATTGCAAAAAAAGCAGTACATTCGTACTGCTTTTTTATTAAAAATGAATAGACTATAAATTGTTTTTTGCCTTTTCTTAAAACTGATAGCGTATTCCGCTTGAAAAGCTTGCGCCAGATATACCAGTTTTTTGAAGCTTATGTTGATAGTTAACATCAGCATGAAGGGCGATATTTTGTGATAATTGTGCATTTACACCAAGTCCACCTTCAAGGGCAGCTCCCATAGAATCAAGGCGGAACGATTCACCAATCTGTATCGTACCATTGTTAGAAAAAGCTTTAACAATATTCAATTTACCATAGAAAGAAAGAGTACTGCCTTTTTCAATAGAAAGCATCGTTTGCGTTAAGCGCCCACCAACACGCACTAAGTATTGATGAGGATTTCCCATATCTACATCAAAGCCATCGACATCTGAGAGTGTGCCAAGCATGAGACGTTGATAAGCAACTTGTGCTTGTGGTTCAAAGACCAACCCTTTCGTACTGGTTTTTAACTTTTGTCCAATGGTCGCCGATGCACTGAATGTATCAGCGTTTTTCAATTCTGCAGTCTTTCCTATGAGAGCTGTGGTGATATCCCCCTTGAGCATTCCATAGGAAAAGAGAGCATGGATATATGTACCATTATTATGACGCAGGCCACTATATGCAGCAATTGACCATTTATTGAGTGTACTCTTGTCAGCACCTTCCATATCTTTTGGGGTGAAAGCTAATTTCCCATATGTCCCGAAAAGACCAAAATTGGTGGTCATGTTTTGATCTTCTAGAGCTACTAATGTAAAGCCTGCTTGTAAAGCAGCATAGTGAATATCGGCACCATAGCCATATTGCAATGGTGTACGGTGAGAGGATAATGTCATCTTATTGCCATAAGTCGAGAAGAAGATTCCTTTATTTTTATGATCTTTTGTCTCAAAGCCTGTTTCTTGTATTGTGTTCAGTAAAGTGTTTTGATTGTTTACATCAGCCAGTCCAGCTGAGAATAGTGCGTTAGGCATGGACAAATAGCTTGCCACTTGAGGAACGAGAGCTCTGATCTTTCCTTCATCATCGAGCGTTGCACTTTGCAAGCGGAAATCCCAGAAATTCTGATTTTCTCTCAAATGGTTTTGTGTGTTCCCTATTTGCTCAGAATTTGGTGTTGATTCACCTTTTATATTATTCTCAATTTTTAAAACCACTCCACCTAATACAACGGGGAGCGTGTCGGTTTTTGAGGACTTTTCTTGTGATTGTTGAGTTACTTCTCCTAAATGGCTTTGTGTGCTTTCTGCTCTTCCAAGACGTGATGTTGGTCCATAGGCATTTAAGACATATTTATAAGGCAAACCGTCCATTGTGACATAGCCATTTGCTAGTTTGAAGGCATTTTCATCTGTTCTTCCAGATACTTGAATAAGCGACAGTCCACGCATATTCGCGGGAATAGAAGCTTCTTCTTTTGATGGCTCACCTTTTGAAAGACTATTGAAACTAATTGTTGTGGTGCCTGATACATCTCCATGGACAAGAAGGCGGTCCGTTTTTTGTTGTTCTCTTTTTAAACCATCACTCCATTCTGTATTGAAATAAATCCTTGCATTACCTACTGCATTATAAACGGTTTTTATAGCGGAGTCCCTGTTTTCGTGTGGATTAGGGAGCTCAATTGTTTGTCCTACACTTAAGGTTTGATATTGACTCTTTGCCAGCGCATGTGGCGGGTTAAACACAATAGAGCTATTATTAAAGTTCAGTACTGAAACGGTAGACAGTGCTCGTTGCTTAATATCATGGAGTGCATAATTAAATGCACTAAAATCACGATTTATGTCGTATTGACTTACATTTAAATACCATTTGCTATTGTTGTTTAAATTAAAAACAGTTGTATTTACTGCTAAGGTTCTTGCTCTTCCTTCCATAATCGAATTATCGGCGGTTAATACAAAAGTCACAGGATGAGGATCTGAATCTGTTTTCTTTTTTACATTATTTTGTAATAGTACATCAGAACGAATTTCTGAATTTCTAAGTTGAACCTCGGCAACAGACTTTGAAGATGATGGTCCTAAAATACCGACACCATTTTTCACAAGAAGTTTTGTATTGTTAAGAATTGCCTTATTGATAACTTCTTCACCATCTTTCACAAAAACATCTAAAATGCTATGAAAAACAATACCGGATTGTTTTTTGCTTTCTATGAATGAATCTTCAATGTTAATGATACCGTTTGAAATCGATAGACCAGTATACAGGGCATTGGCTTTTACTTCTTTAGCATTAATACGTCCACCTTGTGATACAGCAAAAGCAAACGAAGCTGAATGTATTGTTGAGTTCGTAATTGTGGCAATTGCTTTTTCAGAGGCGTGCACTGCGCTCAATCCATTGCGGATAAAAACGTTATTAAGAGTTTTTTCTTCTCCTTTTTCCAGCTTAAAATCGCTAATAATTTCAGGAGGTTGTCTATTTGCATAAGTTGGAGCAAAATGAGAAAAAATGAAAGTTCCAGCAATTGTACATAACAAAAAATTTTTCTTATAAATATATTTCTTACACATAGATATGCCTTTAGTATTTGGTATGCTTTGATGCTTACTTCATTCCCCTGATGGCGCAAGTACCCGGTCAGTTTTTATATCATTATGTTTTTATTGTAAATAACAAAACGAGTTATATTTATGGTGTTCTCTATGATTTGAAGTTTTTCTTAAGAAAAGCTTTTTTCATGATCATAAAAAGTCCGGAAAAATGGATTTCATAAGACCTAGCTTGGTCAAGCTTATGCTAAAAACACTATGAAGTATGATATTTAAAATTGGCTATTAAGGATAATCGTTATAAAAGCTTTATAGCGTTAAGGTATATTATTTTATGCACTCACCAAAACGATCAGAAAATTTTCTCTGCTATAAGAAGAAGAGATGAGGGGGCTATTCATAGGCTTTCTTAAAAGAGAATTTTCCTTAAGGGTAGCAAAGCTTATTTTTCTAAGGACGTACCGCCCATTTCGCGACTATGGTTATGAATGCTATAACGCTTAGAGTCCCATCATCTTTACGCTTACGAAGGAGCAGCCGATACCTTTACACTTAATAAAAGGGAAAGTCTATCTACACACTGTGCTAGCCCCCAATGTTTGTGACTAGGCCTTTGGTTCTTGAGACAGTTCATTATAGGACTTCTTAGGCTTTTCTTATATAACTTTGCTCCACACATCAGCTTCGTTTGTAACGTGCAAGCGAATGATTTTGATTGTTTCAACATGGAATAGGTTTTAAATGAGAGAATCCTACGATATTCGGGACTCTCATTCCACACAATATATTGATTTATCAATATATTGTGTGGAATGAGAAGGATAAGCATTGTCAAAATGCTTTGCCTAAAAAACGCTACATGGAAATATAAATGAATCCTTACAGGTGGTGTTAAGCTAATGGATTGAAGAAACAGATTAAAGGTATGAAGAGAGAGCTTCTTTTATCATTATCTTTTCCAATGTTGTTTTCTTTAATATTGTCTAAAAATACACTTTGCTTAGCTTTATAGACAAATTCGATAATGAATATGTCGCGCGGCTCGTGTAAATAGGAGGGAAGGAGATCATTGAGGAGAAAAGAAAAAAGTTTCAGGAGATAAGAATAGTAGCTTACATAGATTCAAAAAGGCAGCACAATGTGCTGCCTTTTTGTTAAATTGAATAGAATGATAGGCTATTTTTAAAGTCTTTTCTTAAAACTGATAGCGTATTCCACCTGAAAAGCTTGCACCACTTATACCAGTTTTCTGAAGCTTTTGTTGATAGCTTACATCACCATGAAGGGAGAAATTGTGAGACAGCTGTGCATTGATGCCAATGCCGCCTTCAATTGCAGGTCCCATAGGATCAAGGTCAAAGTTTCTGCCAATATGAATGGTACCATCATCACCAAAAGTTTTGATCAAGTTTACTTTTCCATAGAAAGACATAGGACGGCTGTTTTCAGTGGAAAGGGTTTTGGTCAAACGTCCACCAACACGGATTAACCATTGAGAAGGATTGTTCATATCAACGGTAAAATTATCAGCATCTTCAATGGTGTTAAACATCAAATGTTGATAGGCGACTTGTGCTTGTGGTTCGAAGGTTAAACCTTCCATTCTAGTTGCAAACTCTTTGCCAACAGTGGTGGAGATACTCAACATTTTGGCATCGTTCAACTTTGCTGTATTTCCTCTGAGAGCATTGGCGATATGCCCTTTTAGGATACCATAGGACAAGAGTGTATCGATGTAAAACCACTGTTGTGTTGTATACTGCCATAGGCTGTCAGTGACCATTTATCCAGCGTGCTCTTCCCTGCATCTGACATGTCCTTTGGTGTAAACGACAGCTGCCCATAGGTGCCTACAAGACCGAGATGTGTTGTGGTATTTTGCCCTTCAATTGCTGCCAATGTAAC
>NZ_JBHILU010000110.1:0-541 GCF_042193495.1 Bartonella sp. TS82HLJMH
CTTTGCGCTTGTTCTGCTATATATTTTGCATTACTAGCTATTTCCTTGGCTTTTTCTACTTCATTCTTGGCTTCATATGCTCGATCATCGGCTTTTTCCGCTATTTTCTTGGCTTCTTCGCCTGCTCTTTCTGCTAAACTTGCTATAGTCTTAGCGTTATCTGCCACTTCCTTCGCGTTGTTAGCTGTACTACTAGCATTATAAGCTATATTTTTCGCAGATTCTGCCTCACTACGAGCTTGCCTCGCATCATTTTCGGCATAAACAGCTTTCTGTTTGGCTTCCTTCGCTGTTTTTTCTGTCTCTTTTAGCTTGTCTTCTAAAGATGATGCTAAAGACGCTGCCTTTTTACCCGCCGCTTCTGCCGCTTTCTGTGCTTGTTCTGCTGTATATTTTGCACTATTAGCTATTTCCTTGGCTTTTTCGGCTTCGCCCTTAGCTTGATAGGATTGTGAATCTGCTACTTCCGCTTTTTTCTTGGCTTCGTCTGCATATGTCCGTGCTAAACTTGCTATAGTCTTAGCGTCACCTGCTACTTCCT
>NZ_JBHILU010000111.1:0-537 GCF_042193495.1 Bartonella sp. TS82HLJMH
TTGTAGTTTGACACTAGGTTTTATACTAAGTGGGATTAGGTGGGATTAGGTAGGAACACGTGGTAATTTGTTGTTTTTATGTATAATTTTTACCATTAAATGCACTCTTTGTAAAATTGGATTTTGACACCTAAAATTGTAAAAAAGAGCGAAAAATAGTGAAAATCAGAAAAAAGTGCGTTTTCATGGTAAAAATGAGAGAAGGCTTTGAAAGGTCTGTGAAAACCCTGTGAAAAATTTTGAAAAGTCTGTGAAAGCCCAGAAAACCGCCTTTGAAGACCCTGTGAAAAAAATTCGGTAAATTGTGAAGCTCACTCCAAAATCAGCCCAAAATGACCAAAAAAGCAAAAAAGATTTTCACCTATTGATGATTATCTATTTTTAGAGGCAATATATACTTATTAATCAAATAGTTATATTATTTTTTTAATGTAAAAAGATTTTCATATCGATTTTTCATATTAAAGGGGCATTAAGCTGTATCTTATGTAGTTTCTGGATGTGCATTTTCAGCCTCTATTTGACGCTTTAAATGCA
>NZ_JBHILU010000112.1:0-535 GCF_042193495.1 Bartonella sp. TS82HLJMH
AATCATTATTTCAAAATTCACGCAGCAAGGAAAATTGCTCAAGCAGAACGTCATAGAAACTATGGCAGAATATTATATCAAACCTTGTGTTTTTCTTAATTAAGGGGGTGATGATGCGAAACTTTATTACAATACCTGAAAACAATTTTCAAAACACAACTGTTCCAACCATGTCTAGTCGTGAAATTGCAGAGTTATGCGGTAAGCAACATGCGCATATTATGCGTGATATTCGACAAATGTTAGGAGAATTATATCCTGAAGGGGGTCAATCCAAATTTGGATCCACCTATTTAGATAAACAGGGTAAGACCCAAAACTGTTACAACCTTCCTAAACGTGAATGCCTTATCTTAGTTTCGGGTTACAGCATGACATTACGCGCTAGGATTATAGACCGTTGGCAAGAATTGGAAAAGCAAGCAGTAACACCACAAATCGACTACTCAAGTCCAAAGGCTATGATTGGCTTTTTGAATTACCTACAAGGTCAAATAGATCAAAAAGACACCATCATTGAAGATTTAACACCAAA
>NZ_JBHILU010000113.1:0-529 GCF_042193495.1 Bartonella sp. TS82HLJMH
TTGCGCAAGAGTTGACAACGGCTTGCGAAAAAATCAATCCTTATCAAAATTTTGCGACCTTGCCTGGTACAGTAACCCTTGAACCCGCAACAGACTTTTGGCACGAACAGCGCACCGATTGGCTCTCGAGCGTGACCAATCAAATCATCATGGGCAGGAACCGTGGGAGAAGCATTCGTAAAACAGAAATCAGTAATGATTTGGTGAGGGCAACCCAAGAGCAAATCGACTTTTTAAGACAAATTACTCTTCACTTTAAAATTGAAGGTTTTGGCAAGTTAGAACAATTAGAAAGCCTTACCTTTGATGGTGTGAATGTCTTGCCGAATAATTACCTTTTTGCCAATTCCTATGGCACCCTTGAAGGCAATTTTAAAATTCCACAAAACATTACCGCTGGTACAAAAAATGTTGTGGCACGGGGAAAAGGTGGAACAATTGCAACGGGGCTTTTTACCGGTCAAGGTGTGATTGATGTGAAAGTGATGCGGCGCACCACCACGGTGAAGATATGGACGCAAGTGGACCC
>NZ_JBHILU010000114.1:0-526 GCF_042193495.1 Bartonella sp. TS82HLJMH
ACAGAACGTTTATTAGATATGGCTAATAAATTAGGCGTATCTATAGCATTTTTATCTTCTGTAGAAATTGGCAAAAAGCCTATACCTGCTGACATGGAAGAAAAGATCATTGAGAAATATGCTTTAGATGAAGAAACGGCTTCTATCTTGAGAAGAGAAGCAAATATTTGTCGTAAGAATTTTACAATGAACTCTTCTGACCCACTTAACCATGAAATTTCTAACACGTTTGTTAGAATGTTTAAGTCTCTTTCACAACAAGATCTGACAAAGTGCAAGGAACTCATGGAGAAAGTAGAAAAAAAACGGTGCTTGCAGAATAGAATACCTTGATCTCCTTATTTTATACACCGTAAACATAATTTTATATGTTAAAAAACAATAATATCCTTTTGAAATAATTGAATAAATATGCAAATTATGCTAAGATTTTTCATGTATAAATTGCTAATCTAATGGGGCTACAAATATGCTAAATAAAGTGACGTTAATCGGGCGCCTTGGTGCTAATCCCGAAAGCAAAACA
>NZ_JBHILU010000115.1:0-525 GCF_042193495.1 Bartonella sp. TS82HLJMH
AAATCGTTTGCCTTATAAATATACGCTAACGGCCTATGGACCAGAGTCAAGCAATGGTAAAGCTGATGTTGCGCAAAACCTGTTTAATGAAAAGAATGAAGACTTCTGGGATTTCCGTTTACACAAAGAAATTCTTGAATCGGGTTCTGGATCAGGATCAGGTTCTGGTTCAAACCCTGATCCTGAAACAAATATCCCTGCCCTTGTACCACAAACAGCAAGCTATTTGGTTATGCCAAATGCTCTCTTCAGTACAGGATTAACGGATATGGCTAAACAAAACGCGCTCTTAGCCAATATCAGAACATCCGTCTTAGGAAAAGAAGAAGAGAAACAAACAGGTTTCTTCTTATACACCTATGGAAGCACAGGAACCTTATCTTCTGAGCGTGGTCCTCTCAAATATGGTTATGGTGCTGATATTCGCTATGCTGCTCTCCAAGCCGGTGTTACATTGGCAGCAATTGAAGGGCAAAATACCACAACACATCTCGGTCTTGTAGGCACCTATGGGCAGCTGTCGTT
>NZ_JBHILU010000116.1:0-525 GCF_042193495.1 Bartonella sp. TS82HLJMH
ATTTTGAAGCATAACAAGCAGGGAGCCCATTTATGTGGTTGGAAAGATGGTCAAGAAACGAAGCACCAAAGATAAAGGTCTTACAGAAAAAGAACAACAGCTTCTTCACGAGATGATAGAGACCTATCAAGGCTTAAAGATGATGTCACGCATCATGAAATTGATTGCCTTTATTGTCTTTATGTTCGTAATAGATTTTTCCCGTTTCGTGGACGCCGTAGAGAATAGCTTCTCACATCTTAAAAGATGGTTAACAAAAAGTTAAAACATCTTAGAATTAGAGACCCTTTGGACCTCTGGTTTTGCTAAAAAACTTCCCGAAAAGAACTCTTGATTCGCAATTAATTGAAGAAAATCATAAAAAGATTTGTTAGAATCAGAAGAAAATATTTCTTCTCTAATAGGACTTTTTTTGATGCTTACACCCTTTGGTAAAATTTTACGTAAACTTCGCGTTGATCATTCAGAACGCCTTTTAGATATGGCTAAGAAATTAGATATATCTGTATCATTTTTATCTTCTGT
>NZ_JBHILU010000117.1:0-522 GCF_042193495.1 Bartonella sp. TS82HLJMH
ATTCCTTTGCGTGCCGATGTTCGCGAACAATTCAAGATTTTATTGAGGTTTTAATATGAAGCATGAAAGTGGTTTACCCTTTGCAATTGACAGATCTCGCGGCAAAGAGGAACAACAAAGCGTTGTCTTTTACGGCACGCGTCCGTTTATTCAAAGTGGTGAACTGAATGAGGTTCAAACCATTATAAGGGGACGGCATGACCGCTTGGGGCGCCTTGTGGCACAAGAAGGAGATCGCGTTGAACGAGCTGATGCTTTTGTCAACAAAGAGACAAGGACCGTCACTTTAACGGATGGCAAGATTTATATCGCAGGCGATATTTTCCCCGTTGCACCTGCTGTACTCAACAATGTTGCCATGATTGGGCGCTTGGAAATTGGTGTGAAGCTACAAAAAAAATGGATAACACACGAAGATGATCCAGAGCTGTTGGGGCAAGTTCCTGGCACCTTGGCAGAAGGAGAGCCTGGAGCCGCACGCGAAACAGCAAAGCTTATTTGGGCACTGAAAGAGGATGCGCA
>NZ_JBHILU010000118.1:0-521 GCF_042193495.1 Bartonella sp. TS82HLJMH
TTTGCTGGTGCCTCTCCTTATCCTTTTGCTTTGCCTATTGCTCAGTCTCTCCAAGACAACGCAAAAAAGGTTGGGGTACGTTTTAAAATTGAACGTTTTGTAGGAACACAGTTGTTTTCAAAATTTTATGCGCGTGGTTTTGATACGATTTTTTTCGGATGGAATAATGGCTCTGCGGACCCCCATACAATGGCTTCACGTCTTATTTACAATCCTGATAATAGGTTTGAGGCTAAAAATACAGGCTATGCTAGTTGGTGCCATGGGTATTTTGATGTCAAGATGAATCAAAAGGTTCAAGATGCATTGTTTGAAAAAGATCCCCAAAAACGGGTGCAAATGTATGCTGATTTGCAACGTGAATTTATGCAGAAAGGACCCTATGCTTTTATTTATCAGACATATGTTTCTGTAGCTATGACACCTGATGTCAAAAAATGGGTCTGGAATAGTGCACCACGTATTTTTTACAGTGCAATTGAAAAATAAGAAGGCAGCAGGTTTATAAAATATAAAAATAT
>NZ_JBHILU010000119.1:0-517 GCF_042193495.1 Bartonella sp. TS82HLJMH
TTGCGCAAGAGTTGACAACGGCTTGCGAAAAAATCAATCCTTATCAAAATTTTGCGACCTTGCCTGGTACAGTAACCATCGAACCCGCAACAGACTTTTGGCACGAACAGCGCACCGATTGGCTCTCGGGTATCACCAATCAAATCATTATGGGAAAACATCGCGGCAGTACCATACGTAGAACAGAAGTAAGCGATAATTTCATCAACACACACCAAGAACAAATCGACTTTTTAAGACAAATTACCCTTTCCTTTAAAATTGAAGGTTTTGGCAGTAGCGAAATCTTGGAAAGTCTTACCTTTGATGGTGTGAATGTCTTGCCGAATAATTACCTTTTTGCCAATTCCTATGGCACCCTTGAGGGCACTTTTAAGATTCCACAAAACATTCCTGCTGGCACAAAAAATGTTGTGGCACGGGGAAAAGGTGGAACAATTGCAACGGGTCTTTTTACAGGGCAAGGCGTGATTGATGTGAAAGTGATGCGGCGCACCACCACGGTGAAGATCTGGAC
>NZ_JBHILU010000012.1:0-66851 GCF_042193495.1 Bartonella sp. TS82HLJMH
CTTTAAAACTCTTTGAGAAAAAATAAATTGGTACAAAACCTAGTGGCAAAATATACAAAACCCGCTGACAAGCTACAATTGTTATCTGATAATCTAAAACCCAAATCCAATAGATGCTTCACAAGGAATTACGAATCTTAAAAAAAACTTTGAAAAAAATAAATTGGTACAAAACTTAGTGGCAAAATATACAAAACCTGCTGGCAAGCTACAGCTCCACGCAAGAACGAATAAATACAAAATTCAATGGAGCGGGCGATGGGATTCGAACCCACGACCCCAACCTTGGCAAGGTTGTGCTCTACCCCTGAGCTACACCCGCTTACCGATTCGATATATATCTTGCCTGTATGGCGTAGGCTTCTACGAATTGCAACAAAAAAATATCATTTTAGTTTGATTTATTTTGTCCATGTTTTAATAAATTGAAATAAAGATTGATTTTAGAAGATTCTTCAGTAATAGATTATTCTTTTTTTAATTTTGCATAGAGAGGGGTGGAGTGTAATGTTGAAGAGAATAAATATATTAGGGATTATCATTGTAGCTGTTTTTATGATGAACAGTGTTGCAAAAGCGGATGACCAAGTTAAACACATTAAAGTTGCACTAACACAAATTATGGTCCATCCTGCTGCGGATGCAGTTCGTAAAGGTGTGGAAGATGTTCTTGCAGAAAATGGTTATAAGCAAGGTAAAAATTTTCAACTCACCTTTTTATCAGCGCAAGGCAATATTTCAACAGCGACGCAAATTGCACGTAAATTTGTTGGTGATAAACCTGATGTTATTGTAGCAATTACCACGCCTTCAGCACAAACAATGCTTGCGGCAACAAAAACAATTCCTATCGTTTTTGCGGCGATTTCTGATCCTATAGGAGCTAAAATCGTTTCTTCGCTTACCAAACCTGGCGGTAATATGACGGGAAGTTCTGATCGTATAGATGTTGCAGAAAGTGTTAAACTTTTACAAGAAGTAAAACCAGATTTGAAAAAAATTGGTTATCTTTATAATGCTTCTGAAGCAAACTCTGTTTCAACACTTAAGGTGTTAAAGGATGCGGCAAAAAAAGTTGGAATTGAAATCATTCCTTCATCAGCACCAAAGCCTTCAGATGTTCAGGCAGCAACACGGGCTTTAATTGGTAAGGTAGATATCATTTTTATTCCTGCTGATAATACGGTTCTTTCTGTTTTAGAGGGTGCAGTAAAGGTTACACAGGAAGCAAATGTTCCTATATTTACTGTTGATGCTAATTCTATTGGACGCGGTCCTTTTATGACGCAAGGTGTGAATTTCTATGATGTAGGGGTTGATGCTGGGAAGTTGGTTGTGCGTATTCTAAAGGGTGAAAAGCCTGGTGATATTGATGTTGTGCAGGCGGCTAATAATGACATTCGAATTGATATGAAAGCAGCAGAAAAAGCGGGGATTGTTATTCCGCAGGCAGTTATTGATCGTGCGACAAAAGTGATTCAATGACGTTCATTAGATAGGGTGTTGATACAATAAAATACGTTAAGTTTTCATGGGGATTGTCTTTACATGAATATATTTGCGTTTTCTGGCGCTGTGGAATTAGGTCTTATTTATGCGTTTGTGGCTATAGGGGTTTATCTCTCTTTTCGCGTTTTGGACTTTCCTGATTTAACAGTTGATGGCTCATTTCTTCTTGGGTCTTGTGTCTGTGGTGTCTTGATTCTTTTAGGTTTTAATGCATGGGCAGCTATGGCATGTGCTTTTTGTGCAGGCATGGTAGCTGGTTTATTAACAGCTATGTTGAATTTGCGTTTTGGTATTTTGAATCTTTTGGCTTCTATTTTAACAATGTCAGCGCTCTATACGGTTAATCTTCGTATTATGGGAATTATGGGAGGATCTAATGTTAATTTAGCGCTTGCTGATACGGCGTTAACGCCCTTTTATAATCTGTTTGGTTTGTCTGATATTTTTGTGCGTCCTCTTTTCATTGGTACTGTATTGCTGGTTGTGGCGTTTTTGATTTGGCGTTTTTTGGAAAGTGAAATAGGTCTTGCTATGCGTGCAATGGGAGCTAATCCACGGATGGCTACAGCTCAAGGAGTTCATACGTCGGCGTTAATTTATTTTGGTATGGGGCTTTCAAATGCCTGTGTTGCACTTGGTGGTTCTCTTTATATTCAAACTGCGATTGCAACGGATATTACCGGTGGAATTGGAACAATTGTTTTTGGGTTGGCAGCTGTGATTATTGGTGAAACTTTATTTCGTACGCGTAATATTTTTTGGATTATAGTCAGCTGTATTGTGGGGTCTGTGCTTTATCGTGTGGCGGTGCAATTTGCATTTGAAGCACATGGAATTGGTATTGATACGTCGACAGACCTTCAGTTGATTACTTCACTGTTGGTTATTTTAACCCTTATTGTGCCACGCTATTGGAGGAGGCGTAAACGTGATTGAGTTTTCTCATGTTGGGGTTACATTTAAACCACAAACACCTTTGGAAAAACAGGCTTTAATTGATATTAACCTTAAAATTGATCAGGGTAGTTTTGTTACGGTTATCGGTTCAAATGGCGCTGGTAAATCAACTTTGCTCAGTGTTTTAGCGGGTGCAACGCTTCCCTCAACAGGGAAAGTAGTTATCAATGGGCAAAATGTTTCTAGGCAATCAGTCAGTGAACGCGCTGGAAAGGTTGCTTGTGTTTTTCAAGATTCTTTGATAGGCAGTTGTGGTTCTTTAACAATTGAAGAAAATTTGGCTCTTGCTGCTCTTCGAGGAAGTCGTCGTGGTTTGCGTTCGGCTTTAAACCATGTGAAACGGCAATTTTTTCGACAAAAAATTGCTCAATTAGGCATTGGTCTTGAAGCATATATTCATAATCCCATGGACAGTTTATCAGGTGGGCAACGCCAAGCTGTTTGCCTTGTGATGGCAACATTAGCTCATGCGGATGTTTTATTGCTTGATGAACATACCTCAGCGCTTGATCCTGGAATGGCTGATTTTGTGATGCGGTTGACTGAAAAAATCGTTAAAGATAAAAAGTTAACGACTATTATGGTGACTCATTCTATGCGTCAGGCTCTTGATTATGGCGATCGCACCTTGATGTTGCATGGTGGAAAAGTGATTTTGGATGTCTGTCATGAAGAGCGTAAGGGCTTGGATGTCAATGATTTAATTGGCATGTTTCAGAAAGTTCGCGGGGAAGTTCTTGATGATGATGAACTGTTAATGGATTAATAATGTGGTTCAGAAAAAAGCACATGAAGTTGATCAGTTTTTAACGCGTTTTTCACGTGCTTTTCCTATTGTTCTCATTTATGGGCCAGATCGTGGTCTTGTTTGTGAGCGTGCACAATGTTTTGCAAAACTTACAAAGGTAGCAATAGAAGATCCATTTTCGACAATTCGTTTAGATGCTGCTGAAATTGATAAAGATCCTGCACGTTTGGAAAATGAAGCGCGTACGTTATCGCTTTTTGGGGGAGATCGTTTGATATGGATCGCTAATGCTGCTAACCAAAAAGGTTTTCTTTCTGCCTTAAAACTTTTAATTGAGAAGCCACCAGAAGCCTGTTTTATTCTCATTGAATCAGGGGATTTAAAAAAAGGAACAGGGTTGCGCAATGCTGTTGAAACGGCGTCAAAAGCAATGGCTTTGCCCTGTTTTGCAGATGATATGCGTTCTCTTGACGGTTTGATTGATGAGGTTTTAGGGCAGTTTAAGAAGACTCTTTCTTTGGATGCACGTAGATGGTTGCATGAAAGTTTAGGGGCGGATCGCCTTGTATCACGAAGTGAATTAGAAAAGCTTTGTCTTTACGCTGCAAATGTTCATATTACTCTTGAAGATGTGAAAGCTGTTGTAAGCGATGTCAGTGCTCTTTCTCAAGATGAAGTCATTGATGCTCTTTTATTGGGCAATATATCAGGCTTTGAAGTGCATTTTAACCGACATGCAGCATTGCATGGGGCGCTTTTTTTTATTTTGAGTGCAGCACAAAGGCATTTTCAGCAATTACAGCTATTGCGTTATCAAGTAGAGGTTGAAGGAAAATCGCCTTTTACGGTGGTTTCTCAAGCACGGCCTCCCATTTTTTTTCAACGGAAAAAGACAGTTGAACAAGCTTTAAAATATTGGAAGTTAGAACAGATTTCTTATGCAATGGAAAGAATTCAGAGTGCTGTTTTAGACAGTCGTAAAAATCCACTTTTAGGTGAAGCTATCATTCGTCAAGTCTTGTTAGGGCTTACAATTATTGCACGACGCCAGATAGTAGCTTAACAGTTTAGAAATATGATGATTTTTTATTTTTTTAATATGGCAAAGAGGTATTTTCAGCAATTAAAACTGTTGTGTTATCAAGTAGAGGTTAGTTGTGGTTTTGAGGATGCTCTTGAAGAGCTTAAAAGTTTTATAGAAACTTTTCTTCAGAAAAATTATTTATCTTCGAAAGGCAGTTTTTACACCGTTTTATTATCTTGTTGTGTCGTAAAACACTGTTGGTTCGTGATATAGAGCCCAGGTAAAATTTTACGCATTCGGTGTTTTTGTGTGAGTATGTGGTGAATATTAGGCTGGTGTGTAGTGCCTTAATGGGGTAACACCCTTCAGGCAAAACAGAGCATCTCAAACAACAGAAGACACATTTATACGCTTTCTTAGCAATATTTCTCAATGCGCGTCATATCTATTTCGCGACGGCTTTTGTGAATGGTATAATGGTAAAGTGCTACGTGAAGAATATAAAATCCATAGAGCATCTCTATCTTTACGCTTAATAAAAGTGCAAGCCAGAGCAACATCATATATTTGTCTAGTCTCTAATTTGTTACAGTTTTTGGCATTAGAAAGCGTTTTGCATCATTTTTTTCTCACATGTCTTCTTGTGACGTGCAGACACGAGATTTTAATTGATAAGAGGATTTGTGATGGAAGAATTTTACCGTACTTGAAGTTATGATTCATAATTGAAAAACAATTATTATATTTATAAATCAATATATTATAGATTAATTTAATCACTTAAAATAGTGAATCAGTGGAACCTTTTAGACAAGAAAATGAATTGTTTGCAGATCGGTATGAATTAAGAATCTTCGTGGGATGAGGAGAAATAAAAATAGATTATGATGAAAACGACAGTACCTATGGGGAGACTTTTATGTTTGATACAGAGATGATTATCTTAGCAATGAAGGTGTCTCATAAACAGAGCAAGCCATTGTTTATTATTAATAACTCATCATTTTTCATATTGAATCAATCAAAACGATGTTTTTTGCACGTCATAAGTGGGGGGCGTGTGGATAAAAACTGTGCAAGAAAGCACTAAAAATGCCTCTTATAAATGCTCTCAAATTCCAAGGGTTTTTGCAACATTTGGGGGTAGGGATATATAATGATAGTGTTTTATTAAGTGTGAAGATGGTCGTGCTTAATGGATTTATAGTTATAATATTTACGAACACTGTCGTGAGATAGGCTGGGGGGAGAGATGTCTTTTTAAAACAAACGCATGAATTTGTAATCCAAATCTATTCTGTTAAAGCGTTTTGTTTTACGTGAGGCGTGTGACTCCATTAAAGGGATGTTTGGTGTTTTGTTATCAAGCTTTTTCTTTATTGAGAGGGCGTGTTTTTCTCATATTTATTTAATTTACGGTATCAGGAATCGGGAGAGGAAAATGTTTTTAATGGTATTTTTTGTATGCGTTGTTTTACGGTGTTTTCAATATTCACAAAACTTGTGTTGATGTTGTAGGTAGAGGCGTAATACGTTCTTATATAGGTCTAATGTACAAATTAATGAACGTATCGGGATAATTGGGAAAGAGTTGGTGTCTGCTTACGCTTTTGATGTGTTTTTTGTGAGTAATTTAGTAAGATAAAGTAAACTGATGAGATTTTATGTAGAGTCGTTGTTATCTTAATTGAGAGTGCATTTAATTTTTGTTTCAGTGATGCGCTTTGATCAGTAACTAAGTGGGAGTTTTAGAGCGTGATGTTAGATTTCTCGTCATTTATTTTTTATGTGTTTTCTATGTAAAAGGATCTGTTGTCAGCTTGTGCAGGTGATGATTGGTAAACTGCGTTATTCTTTATTGCCATTTGCAAAGAATCTTTGAAGGTGAAAGATGCCCCATATTCAATTTGAAAAAATAGCACTCATTGGAATCGGTCTGATTGGGTCTTCTTTAGCAAGAGTTATTAAAAAGAAAAATCTTGCGGCTCAGATTTCTATTGCAACGCGTCGTTCAGAAACTCTGAAAAGAGCGCGTGAATTGGAGCTTGGGGACTTTTATACGACAGATAATGCAAAAGCTGTTGAAGGAGCAGATTTGATTATTATTTCTGTTCCTGTTGGGGCTAGTGCAGAAGTAGCAAAAAACATTCGTGATCATTTAAAACCTAGAGCGATTGTGAGTGATGTTGGTTCTACGAAAGCGTTGGTTATTGCGGAAATGGCACCTTTGTTGCCAAAAACGGTTCATTTTATTCCAGGGCATCCAATTGCTGGAACAGAATATTCAGGACCGGATGCTGGTTTTGCTGATTTATTTATGAATCGTTGGTGTATTTTAACGCCTTTTGCTGAGAGTGATGCTACTGCTGTCGCACAATTAACAGCGTTTTGGGAAGCTTGTGGTGCGCGTGTCGAAAAGATGGATCCTAAACACCATGATCTTGTTTTGGCTATTGTTTCGCATTTGCCGCATTTGATTGCTTATAATACTGTCGGGACAGCGAGTGATTTAGAAAAAGTGACAAATTCAGAAGTCATTGCTTATTCCGCTTCCGGTTTTCGTGATTTCACGCGTTTAGCATCTTCTGATCCTGTTATGTGGCGTGATATTTGTTTGCATAATAAGGATGCTATTTTAGAAATGTTGAGCCGTTTTAGTGAGGGGCTTGCTTTTTTAGAGCAGGCAATTCGTTTAGGAGATGGTGAGACATTGTTTAACTTTTTTACACGTACGCGTGCTGTACGTCGCAATATTATTGATGCTGGACAGGAAATTGATGCTCCTGATTTTGGACGTCAGAGTGTTTCTAAAAAAGGGTGAGTAAAAGCAAGATTTTTTGTTGAATTTCATTGGTTTTTTCTAGAAATCGATAAGAAGTTTTTTCTCTATTCAGTCATAAATTACAATAAAAAAGAGTGGAGATTGCTTTTATACAGATAACCATGACTTCAAAAGGTTTTATGTGTGCAAGATTATCGTGCTTAGCTTTCTATAGGGCATGTGATGTACAGAAGAGGTTACGGATCTATAGAAGAGACAAAAAAATGAAGTCGCTGTAGAATTTCATATAGTGAGTTTGAGTTTTAGTATAAAGTCAGGCTTGACCGTATTGATTATTGCCCTTTATATTGCAAAATTGGGAAATGTTTGTTTGCAGAGTTTTGATGATTTTTATAAAGCTTGAAATAGACAGAGGAAGAGTTTTACCAGAAAGTATTGAGATTTGTTAAGAAATATCTTTTGGTATAGCTATCGTATCCTTGTTGATGCAGTAAGCCATTATTGGCGTGATAACGGGAGTGCTTTTGCAAGCCATGTCGCGCTCTCTGGGCTTTTAGCATTTTTCCCTTTTTTTATTTTTGGAACTTCTCTTGCCAGTTTTCTTGGTGCTTTTACATATACACCGCAAAAAATCAAAGCTTTGGTGCAGTTATTACCAGATGTCATTGCAGAGCCTTTATCTCAGGAAATTATCAATGTTTTAACCATACAGCGGGGAGGAGTGTTGACAGTTTCTGTCATTGGGGCGGCTTATTTTGCCTCTAATGGGATAGAAGCGTTACGTACAGCTTTAAATAGAGCTTATCGTGTTGTTGATCGGCGTAGCTTGTTGTTTTGTCGTTTTCAAAGTTTGTTTTTTGTGATTCTTGGAGCTATTGGTCTTATTGTGATCAGCGTTTTGTTGATTTTAACACCTCTGCTTATCAAGATTATGCAAAATCATTCTTTTTTCATTACAGAATATATCGGTTTCATTCGTCTATGGCGTTACATAATCGCAGCGGTTGTTCTCTTCGTAAGCCTTTTGATTGTTCATAAATGGCTACCAGCAGAGCGGCGGAAGTTTATAGATATTTTACCAGGAATTGTACTGACAATGTTTGTATGGTTTATGGCTTCAATTGCTTTTGCTCAATATTTAACAATGTTTGATTATATTTCTACCTATGCAGGGTTAGCATCTATTATGGTTGCTATTATTTTTCTTTACATATTGAGTGCTATTTTTATTTTGGGAGGAGAAATAAACGCGGCGATAATGTTTTATCGCAAGCATTTGCAACATTCAGATGAATGAAAGAACTTAACTATTGCGTGAAAGCCAAGGTATGAATATCCCAATAAAGCCTGCTATCACTTTGTTGATTGATGCGGATGCTTGTCCTGTAAAAGATGAAGTTTATCGTGTGATGAATCGTTATCAGCTTAAGACATTTGTTGTGGCAAATCGTTTTTTGTCCCTTCCAGATGAAGCACTCATTGAAAGAGTGGTCGTTGCTGGTGAATTCAATTGTGCTGATGATTGGATCGTAGAACATGTGCATGAGGCAAGTATTGTTATTACCAGTGATATTCCTTTAGCAGCACGGGTTGTGCAAGCTGGGGGTTTTTGTCTTTCGCCAACGGGGCGTATTTTTGATGTAAATTCAATTGGTCAAGCTTTGGCGATGCGCAATTTGATGGAAGATTTGCGGGGACAGGGCAGTATAACAGGTGGTCCCCGCTCTTTTTGTCGTAAAGACCGTTCTGCTTTTTTATCAGCATTGGATCTCGTTATACAACGTTTAAAACGGTGCGGTTATTAGGTTATAGAGCTTCTTTTATAATAGCTTTTATAAGTGCTTTGGCATCGTCATTGGCCCATGGAGCTGCACCATTGAAGGAAGCAATGAGATATCCCCCTTTATCGATGAGAAATGTAATGGGGAGTCCTAAAGCAAGCCCCTGTTTTCTAACATTGTTGAAAATATCCATTGTTTCATCGCGATAGTAAAGCAAATTATCCGCATGAATATTCTGTAAAAATTGCTGAATTTTTTCAGGAGAAGCAGTTTTATCGATATTAATAGCTATGACATCAAAGTTTTCTCCACCTAATTCATGTTTTAATTGCGCAAGTTCTGGCATTTCTGTGCGGCAAGGTGCACACCAACTAGCCCATAGATTGACCAGCATCGGTTTTCCAGTAAATTCGCTGAGTGTGTGCTCTTTTCCTTGAATATCCTTGAAAGAGAGTTTCTTCATATCTGAGGGCGTATCAGCAAATCGTATGTGGCTAAAAAAGCCTTTTGCTGCTTTTCGGATCGCCATCGTTTTTTCTGCTCGTGTTTTGTCAATGTTTATTTTTTGTGCTTTTGCTGCTGAAATGAAATTGAAAAGGAAAAACTCTCTTTTGTTATCGTAGTTTATGGTTGCGTATAAACTCAATGCAATGATAAAGAATGCAAGGAAGAATTGCCTTTTTTTATTGTTTTTTTCGCTGATGAAAATTTGAGAAATCATAATTTTGTCCTTTGTATGGGTGTTATCAGAATATGACAGACGAGAAGTTAAAGAACCAAATGTGGGGTGGGCGGTTTGCGGCAGGTCCTTCTGCAATTATGGAAGAAATTAATGCCTCAATTGATTTTGATCAAAAACTTTATCGACAAGATATTGAAGGTTCCCTTTCTCATGCGGCTATGTTAGCGCAAACGAAAATCATTTCACAATCAGATTATAAAAAAATTGTTCATGGTTTGAAACTTATTCGCCAAGAAATTGAAGACGGTAAATTTGTTTTTTCACGAAAGCTTGAAGATATTCATATGAATATTGAAGCGCGGTTGAGCGAATTGATTGGTCCTGTCGCAGGGCGTTTGCATACGGCGCGTTCACGCAATGATCAAGTTGCTGTTGATTTTCGCTTGTGGGTGCGTGAAGCAACGCAAAAGATAGCACAAGCTTTAAAAGGATTGATAGAGCAATTACTTATTCGAGCAGAACAACATGTTGATACCTTTATGCCAGGCTTTACGCATTTACAATTGGCTCAACCGTTAACATTTGGCCATTATATGATGGCTTATGTTGAAATGTTTGGTCGAGATTTATCGCGGATGCGTGATGCCATTGAGCGCATGAATGAATCGCCTTTAGGGGCGGCTGCTTTAGCGGGGACAGGCTTTCCAATTGACCGTTTTATGACAGCAAAAGCGCTAGGCTTTCGAGAACCTACACGCAATTCGATTGATAGTGTTTCGGATCGTGATTTTGCATTGGAATTTTTAAGCGCTGGCGCTCTTTGTGCAACACATCTTTCACGTTTAGCAGAAGAAATAATTCTTTGGTCAAGTGAACAGTTTTATTTTATTCGTTTATCAGATGCTTTTTCAACGGGTTCCTCTATTATGCCGCAAAAGAGAAATCCTGATGCTGCCGAACTTGTGCGGGCTAAAGTAGGACGGTTGAATGGCGCATTGATGGGGCTGTTAACGGTGATGAAAGGGTTACCCCTTGCTTATTCAAAGGATATGCAAGAAGATAAAGAATATGTGTTTGATGGGGCTTTGAGTTTGGAATTATCACTAGCAGCAATGACAGGGATGATTGCTGATTTGAAAGTTAATAAAGAAGCTATGAAACAAGTCGCTGATTCTGGCTATGCAACAGCTACAGATTTTGCTGATTGGCTTGTACGCGAATCAGGGATTCCTTTTCGCGAAGCACATCATATCACAGGGTGTGCTGTGGCATTGGCAGAAAAAAAACAGTGTCGCCTTCAGGATTTATCATTAGATGAACTTCAAGCAATTTGTCCTAATATCAATGCGACACTTTTTGATGTTTTGACCGTTGAAAAATCTGTTGAAAGTCGCAAAAGCTTTGGGGGAACAGCACCTTCAGAGGTTCTTCGGCAAATTGCGTATTGGAAAAAGCGTCTTGTGAGCGCTTGAGTGATTGTATTTTAAAGGTAAAAAAGAGATCGAGATGAGGAAAGAGGACAGATGAAAATTATATTAAAGGGGTTGATGATTGTCCTTTTAGGAGGCGTTTGTGTCGCTGGGTGTGGGCGTAAAGGGTCATTGGAAATGCCTCTTACAAGTGTGGAAAAGTCTGTGCAAGGAACATCTGTTACTCAAAGTGAAGATGATAAACCTTTTATTCTTGATCGTTTGATAAAGTAGGAGGAAAGTGTGGATTTTTTCTCTTACCATCAGGGGATGCTTCATGCTGAGGGTTGTTCACTTGCTGTTCTTGCGCAGGAGGTGGGGACTCCTTTTTATTGTTATTCCGCCAATGCATTGGTTACACGTTTTAAAGACTATAAAAAGGCATTTCAAGGGATTCCTAGTCTGCTTGCTTATGCGGTTAAAGCCAATTCTAATCAAGCAGTTTTACGGCTTTTAGCGAACAATGGAGCGGGAGCTGATGTGGTCTCAGAAGGGGAATTACGGCGCGCCCTTGCTGTTGGTATTCCGGCACATCGTATTGTTTATTCTGGTGTTGGTAAAACCATGAGAGAGATAGATTTTGCTCTTGCTCAGGATATTTATTGTTTTAACGTTGAATCAGAGCCGGAACTTGAACAGTTATCTCAACGTGCTGTTGCGCTTTCAAAGATAGCACGTGTTTCATTGCGCATTAATCCAGATGTTGATGCAAAGACTCATAAGAAAATTACAACAGGAAAATCTGAAAATAAATTTGGTATTCCATTGTTGTTGGCAAGAGAGGCTTATAAAAAAGCGGACTCTTTACCTGGATTGCAGGTTTGCGGTATTGATATGCATATTGGCAGTCAGATTTGTGACTTAAAGCCATTTGAAGAGGCATTCTTTCTTATTGCAGATTGTGTGCGTCAATTGTGGAGTGATGGCTATGCAATAACGCATATAGATATCGGTGGTGGGCTTGGTATTGCCTATGGTTGTGAACAACATACTGTACCTTCTCCTTTTGATTATGCTGCGCTGGTAAAGAAATATATTGCTCCTTTGGGGATTAATATTGTTGTGGAGCCGGGGCGGAGTATTGTGGGGCAAGCTGGTGTACTGATGACATCTGTTCTCTATTTAAAAAAGGGACAAGGGAGGAATTTTGTTATTGTAGATGCGGCGATGAATGATCTGATGCGTCCAACGCTTTATGATGCTTGGCAGAATGTCGTCCTTGTGAAAAAAGTAGCAAAAGACGCTCCTTTTATTCGTGCAGATATTGTTGGTTCTGTTTGTGAGACTGGCGATTATTTAGCATTAGATCGTTACTTGCCGATTTTGGCACCTGGTGATCTTTTAGCAATTACGCAAGCTGGAGCTTATGGTGCTGTGATGGCGAGTACTTATAACAGCCGACTTTTGGTCCCAGAAGTTCTCGTTCAAGATACGTGTTATGCGGTTATTCGTCCACGTCTTGATTATGCTCAATTGATGGGATGTGATCATATTCCTGATTGGGTTGAGCATTCTTAAGTGTTTTTGGTCTTATTTTTACTAAACTTTGATGAAACTTCTAGAAATTGTCTTGTATGGGGTTTATGATCTTAATGCACCACGATAAAAGGGGATAAATGCTTGTTTATGAAAAATAAAAACATCAAAGGCTTTGCAATGAAGCTTTTGGGTGTGCGCATTTTGATGTGGGTAATCCTTTCATTTGAACGGATGTGGGTACGGTTGTTGCCATTTTTCCTCGTTGTTAGTCTCTTTTGTTCGTTTAGCTGGTTGGGACTTTTTGGTATTTTGGGCTATTGGTCACATTTGCTCTTACTTGGGGTTATACTTGTTTGTGCTGGGGCGAGTTTATTTTTTCTTATTCGTTTTCGTTTTCCCACAATACGGGAAGTGAATTGCCGTCTTGAACGCGT
The DNA here is from genome assembly GCF_042193495.1 of Bartonella sp. TS82HLJMH. Classification (NCBI taxonomy): domain Bacteria; kingdom Pseudomonadati; phylum Pseudomonadota; class Alphaproteobacteria; order Hyphomicrobiales; family Bartonellaceae; genus Bartonella; species Bartonella sp. TS82HLJMH. Next base: position 12,866 of record NZ_JBHILU010000012.1, read on the forward strand.
CAATAATCTTAGACACCAGCCTTTGAATACTCAGACAGATCGTTTATGTTCTGAAAATGATGAAGATTTTAGTGCTGTTATTTGGCGTGAACATAAACGTCGAATGGCAAAACAATTATACCATTTAAAAACAGGATTTATCTCTCTTAATAGTGCGAATTATGATCCTTTGGCTTTGAGGGCTTTGTGTGTTCTTCTTTTTGTGTGCTCTTTTAGTTTTTCTTTTGGTTCACAAGGGGGGCGTTTGGCTGATGCCTTTGATTTTCGTCCTGTTGTTGATGAAAAATTCATGCGGATTGATGCTTGGGTAACACCACCTGCTTATACCGGTGTGGCACCGATTTATTTGACAAAAGATGAGAAAACACAACTAGAAATCCCTGAAGGGAGTAATGTTGTTGTGCGTGTTGTCAATGGGGCTGGCGTTACAGTAAAAGCAAAGTCTGTAGAAGATGGGAGGGAAGTTTCGTTTTCAGAGAAAACGGAACAAACAGCTTTGAATGATCCAATCGCTCATTTTGAAACACATTTAAAGCATTCAATGAATTTATTTGTATCATCACGTCGTAAAAAACAGCAGTGGCATTTGCAGATGATCAAGGACACGCTTCCGACAATTCATTGGCTGGAAAAACCAGGGCGGATTTTAACGGGATCGTTAGAGTTACGATATGTGGTGGATGATGATTATGGTGTGACAAAGGCTTTTGTTGAAATAGAGCCTTTTCTTTCTCAGAACAAAAGTGCTTCTTCTCTTTATAATGCTCCGGAAATAGAGCTTCTTCTTCCGCGTGGTGGAAAGGGGAAAATGCGGATGGTGCAAGATATATCAGCGCATCCATGGGCAGGTTCGCAAGTCAAAATTACTTTGGTGGCAGAAGATGGTGCCGGGCAGAAAGGGCGTAGCAAAACTTTTGTTATGACATTACCGCAACACGTTTTTTCAAATCCTGTTGCGCGTGCGGTGAGTGAATTGCGTCGTTTATTAGCGCTTGACGCTTCTGCGAGAGAGCGTGTATTGGATATGCTTTCTGCTTTGCTTGTGCGTCCAGAAAAAGGTTTGCAAAATTTGAAGCATTTTCTTGTTCTACAAAGTGCGTGGACAAGACTTTCTTTAGCGCAAACAGAAGAGGATTTGCGTGGTGTGGTGGATTATTTATGGCAAATTGCTTTGGGTATTGAAGATAATCAGCTTGAATCGGTGCAAAAAAATTTAAAACAAGCACAAGCTGCTTTACGTGATGCATTGCGTTACGGTGCTTCAGCGGCAGAAATTGAACGGCTTATGTCAGATTTACGTCAAGCTATGGATGAGTATATTCGTGCTTTGGCTGAAAAAGCACCAGATAGTCAAGTTTCTAAAAATTCTAAAAGCTCAAAAAGCCCCAATCTTTCTGAAGCTACATTACAAGAAAAGCTAAATTTAATTGAGGAAATGGCTAAAACGGGCTCTTCTTTAGCAGCTGAACAACTCTTAGCGGAAGTTGAACAAACGCTTGATCATTTGCATGTGCAAAAAGGCAATCAAAATGAGGGAGAAAAAAGCCAATCTGCACAAATGAAAGAAAAGATGGATCAGCTTGGAGATTTAATGCGTCGTCAACAAGAAATTCTCAATGAAACATATCAGTTAGAGATGGAACAAAAACGCGGAGAAAATGTGCCGGAAACACAGAAAAAATCTTTAAAAAAACGTCAAGCTGAATTGCAGTCTGAATTATCAACATTAGAAAAAGAATTATCAGAACAAGGATTTGAAACAGGGGGTGCATTGAAAAGAGCAGAAGAAAAAATGAATTCTGCGGAAAATGCTCTTGATAATGGAAATCATCAGGTATCTATACAAAATCAGTCTGATGCTTTGGAATCTTTGAGGCAAGGTGCACAGAATGTTTTGAAAAAAATGCGCGAAACACTCAAAGAAACGGGAAATGATCAAAATGCTGATTCTGGTCCTAAAGATCCGTTAGGACGTCCACTTTCTTCAAAAACAGATGAAGAACAAGAAGGTGAGGCACTACTGCAAGAAAGTGATCAAATGCGTACGCGGCAGATTTTGGATGAAATTCGCAAACGTCTTGGTAAAGAGCATATTCCAGAAGAAGAAAAAAACTATCTTGAAAGATTGCTTCATTTTAATTAACCAGTGTTGGCTTTTTTCTTAATTGATGTCAGAAACAGTGTACGAAGAACCTCTAAGGGGCTCATCTTCAAGAAAATGATTAAAGCGCTTGTGACGCAATAATCATCTTGCTGTACTGATTTTTTGATCATTTAAGTTTAAAATATGAAATATTGAAATGTTCGCTATTGCGGAAAGAGAGCAGAAGTCCATATAAGTTGGGTATATGAAAATCTGTAATGTTTGAAATTTGTTTCTACATGGTATGTTGAGTTGGATATCGTTACGCTGAAAGATTTTTATGCTTCTGCACTTGGGCTGCGTGTACAAAAGACGCTGTGTGACCAATTGAATTTATGGTGGCCTGATCTTACGGATAAACGAATTATGGGGTTGGGTTATGCGCTTCCTTATCTTTCTACATTGCGTGAGCGTGCCCAACAATGTTTTGCTTTTATGCCAGCTTCCCAGGGTGCTTCACCCTGGCCTTGTGCTGAACAGGTTGCTACAGCGCTTGTTTTTGAAGAAGATTTGCCGCTTCCTGATGCGTCAGTTGATTGTATTTTATTAGTACATGCATTAGAATACACAGAAAATTCATTTGAAACGTTGAATGAAATATGGCGTGTTTTAGCACCCAATGGCCACTTGATCGTTATTGTACCTAATCGCTCTGGCTTTTGGGCGCGCAATATTACTACGCCCTTTGGTTATGGCGAGCCTTATAGTCGGCAACAAATTACTCGTTTGTTCGAAAAAACAAATTTTGTTTCTGGGCCAATACAAGAAATTGTACATTATATGCCCTCTACGGGTTATGTTTCGCGGTTGTTCTCATTTTTTTATGAGCCATTTGCACGCTATCTTTTGCCTTATTTTGGGGGACTCTTAATGTGTCAGGCACAAAAACGTGTTTATCAGGGTTTGCTGGTACAGCGTCGTCAATCGCGACGTGTTTTTATTCCTGCTTTATCTCCACAAGTGAGAAATATTTTAATTTATAAAGATAATTAATCATTTTGCCATTGGCATAAGAACCGCAAATATAGAAGGATTTTCTTATTTCAATTTTTGCACATTATATGTGAAGGTTTTTTTCATCTCGTTTTTGTTTTTATTTAAGATACTAAAATTATTTTTGAAACAGTAAATCTCGAATTAAAGATTTAAACGATAACCATTTTGATCTGTCATGAGAATTTGTGCATTGGAGGGATTTTTTTCGATTTTTTGTCGCAAACGATAGATATGGGTTTCTAAAGTATGGGTGACAATATTTTCATTATAACCCCAAACTTGTTCTAACAATGTTTCACGGCTGACAATTTTATCATTGGCATAATAGAGACATTTAAGAATTGCTGCTTCTTTTTCTGTGAGACAGATTTTATTGTTGCATTGATCAAGAAGAAGTTTTTGTCTTAGTTTAAAAGTATAGGGGCCAATATGAAAGGTTGCGTCTTCATTTTGTTCATATTGGCGCAACTGTGCTCGAATTCTCGCTAATAACACCGCAAAGCGAAAGGGTTTTGTTACATAATCATTGGCGCCTGTTTCAAGATCTAAAATATTATCGCAGTCTGTATCATAATTTGTTATCATGATAATGGGGGCGCGAAATCCTTGGGTGCGTAATTGTTTCACGGCTTTGCAACCATCAAGATCAGGAAGTTCAAGTCCCAAAATAGCAAGATCAATATTTTCTTCTTGGATTATTTTCATTCCCTCTTCTGCTGTTTTTGCTTGGAAAATTTCAAACTCTTGATGCATTTGCAATTGTTCTACTAAAACGGGGCGTAGATCGTCGTCTTCAACAATTAAAAGAGTATAGTGGTTCATGTTTTTCCTTATAGGCATGTTAATGCACTGATTAGTAAAGAGTAGTTTCGTGAAAAATGAGATTTCATGCAAGAAAAATTAAAAGAGGAAAATTAAAAAAGCGCGTTTCTAAAAAATACACTTTATATAATTTCTATGGTTGCTTGCTGAAAAGAAGGTATTTCCGTCTGCAGAGTGTTTTACGTATTGGTTGGAAGCGTTTTTTATGCTTTAGAACGTGTTTTAGCCATTGAGTGTTATCATCTTTACGCTTATGGAGAAACAAAGTCGGCACTATCATACACTTTGCCAGCTCGTGGGTGTTGTGGACAGTTTTTGGCATTTTAGACTCTTCATAAGAGGAATTTTTAGTCCTTTCTTTCACGTTTTTTATCTATACGGGACTTTTCCCGCTTGTAATGTGCAAGAAAATAGCTTTTGATTGATTCAATATAAACAGGTTTGGAATGAGAGAATCCTGCGGTATGAGGGGCTCTCATCCACATGCAAAACAATGAACACTCAATATGATGCGTTTTTAAGCGTGTTTTAAGCATGAGGAGAACTGTGCAACACCTAACACATATCCACTGTTTAGGAGAATTTCACGGTCATTTTTATTGTTTTTTATCCACGTTCAGTTTTGTTTTTTCGTTGCATTTGTGTGCGAGGGGGTTTTGTGTGTGATGTTCGTGGTGTTGCTTATTATAATCGTTGAGTAAGCTTTTCCTTTAGCAATGCTGAAAAGATGCATCATAAAGAGATTTTTTGTGCAACGCTATGAAGTATCTTTTTATATGAGTTAATGAATAAAAATTATTGTTTTAAGATACAAGCATTTCCCTCTTAAGGTTGCCCATCAAACAAACTTCTTTCCATTCATCTTCTGTCACGGGTTGTACTGATAAGCGGCTGGCTTTAACCAGTACCATATTTGCTAGTTTGGGATTGGCTTTAATTTGTTTTAATGAAACAGGTCTTGGCATGTCACAAAGTGCACGGATATCCACACATTCCCAGCGTGGATCAGAGCTTGTAGAATCAGGGTGTGCTTCAGCACATATTTCTACAATGCCTACAATTTCTAAACCTTTATTTGAGTGATAAAAAAAACCTTTATCGCCATATTTCATGGCGCGCATATTATTACGGGCTTGATAATTGCGTACACCATCCCATTGTTCGCCATCAGCTCCTTTTTTCTTTTGCATCTCCCATGACCATTTATGGGGTTCAGATTTAAAAAGCCAATAAGCCATGAGTTCTCCTTTTTCATAGACTGTTATGCATTCATCATGTGCATTTTTGTAACACCATCAACGATGATTTTTAAAATGAGGTAAAGAATGGGCATTATCTGTTTTTTCTTGTTTCAAAATAACGTGTAGCAGAGAAACGCGATCCATTGATATTTCATGTTGTATAAAGGTATTTTGCTCTTTGCTTATCTTTTCAGCTATGGTTTGAAATGCGGTCACTATAAGAGTTTTTTGGAGAAAATTAAGAAAATTGATTCTAAAAAGCTTTAAGATTACAACGGCAATGAAACGAATAGATGATCAAAGATGATGAGATCAAAGAATGGCTTTCATATCTATGCTTCGTGGGAGGGAGTAGATCTTATTATGCCGTAAAATACCGCTATTTGAAGTCTAATGATATAAGGCAGTTTTTTGAAACATGAAATTTTTTAGAATGTGTGGTGAATATTTAGGTTTGCGTGTCAAGCTTTGGGTTAAGTGAATTGTGTGAGTGGGAAGCAGGTGGATTCCGGTCGATAGGGAATTCGGACTATCTACAGACCGGATTGAGTAGAAATCTTCGTTCTTTAAGATGTGTGTGGGGGACGTCAGTTTTACTATGCTTTTGTTCCACGGCGTCCCATCCCGATCAAGGGCATGGCTTTTTCATCTAATGGCCAGCGTGAGCGGGGTGCAATCTCAAGAGAGCTTGTTTCTCCTCGTGCGAGTTTTTGTGCACCGGCAAAAGCAATCATTGCAGCATTATCGGTACACAAGGAAAGAGGAGGAGCTATAAATTCAAAACCATGTTGATGGGCAAGTTCTTGCAATGTAGAGCGAATGGCTTGGTTTGCGGCAACACCGCCTGCGACAACTAAAGCAGGAGAACGCCTTTCTTGATCATGAGAGAGAGGATATTGGTGGGTAAAGTGTTGTAGGGCTAGGTGAATACGATCATGTAGTGTATCGGTCACGGCGGCTTGAAAACTTGCGGCAATGTCAGCAATATCATTTTCCGTAAGAGGAGCTATGGCTGTTGCGGCTTGTCGAACAGCAGTTTTGAGTCCTGAAAAAGAAAAATCTAACCGTTTTTCACCTTTTAAAGGGCGTGGAAGGGGGATGCGATTTTTATCACCAAATAAAGCTGCTTTTTCAAGCGCTGGTCCACCAGGATAAGGAAGACCTAAAAGTTTTGCAGTTTTATCAAAGGCTTCTCCTAATGCATCATCAATGGTGGTTCCTAAACGTTGGTAGTTGCCTACTCCATGAACAATGATTGTTTGTGTATGACCTCCTGAAACTAAAAGTAATAAATAAGGAAAGCTGACGTTGTGCGTTAACACAGCTGTTAAAGCATGTCCCTCTAAGTGATTTACCGCAATAAATGGTTTGCCAGTGGCAAGAGAGAGTGCTTTTGCGCTCATAACGCCTACCAACAATCCTCCTATCAAACCTGGTCCACTGGTGGCTGCAATGCCATCAATATCTTTTAACTTTGTGTTAGCTTCTGTTAGTGCTTGCAGAATTAAATGATCAAGAACTTCAATATGGGCACGAGCAGCAATTTCAGGAACAACACCGCCGTAAGGTGCATGGTGATCAATTTGGCTCCAAACAACATTGGAAAGAATTCGGCTGTTTGATTCATTGTTATATTCAACGACAGCCGCTGCCGTTTCATCACAACTTGTTTCTATTCCCAGCAGACGCATTTTAAACAAAACCTTATATTGAAGCTTCTTTCTTGTGTGCGTATCATGAACAGAAAAAGATGCAAAGTGTTTCTCTTAGAATTGATTTTTCTATGAAAAAATATGTGTTTTGGCATTTTCTTTGAATTTCATGATATTGTTTATTAAAAAGTAAAGCTGTATTTTTGAGTATAAAACGCAAATGTGTTTTTTAAAACTTGTCTATTAAATTCTATAATTGTAAATATTATTGAGAAAAATGAGATTTGGAAAATTTCTATAAAGTTATACTCTTTATAAAAAGAATGTAAAGCAAATGAAGATATTTGAGAAAAGCTTCATTTTTAAAACTTTTTTCATTTTATTATTTTATCATTAAAAAAATTGTACACAAAAAGTGACAGAGATGGTCGATTCTTCAAAACCAAAAGTTAAACCACATTATGCTGGTACACGCCGTAAGAAACCAGTTATTGAACATGAAGCTGTTCCCCATGATTCAGAGGAAAAAATCCACAATTCTGTAGAGTCTCATGCGCGAGAAAAACAGAATATGCAAGGTCAGGATAAAAGTAGCTCTAGTACAACTTGGCTTTTCTTGTCCCTTTCTGGGATTTTGGGGGGATTCGTTGCTTTGGGAATTTTTATGGGGCTTCAATGGGCCGGTTTTTTTTCTTCTCCTTTTGTGGCAAATTCTGCTGGAGGGGTAAAAGCTTTACAGATTGCTGAATCCGCAAAAAGTCAGGGTGAAGACACAAAGGAACAATTGAGGCGGGTCTTTCAAGAAATCAATGCGTTAAAAACAGAGTTTTCTTCTTTTTCATCACAGCAGTTTAAAACAACGAAAAACGATGAACTATCGAAAGAAGAAAGCAAAAAAGCTTTTGCGATTTTAGAGGAAAAAGTAAAAGCTCTTGAAGAAACTGTACAAACTTTTGTTAGAGAGTCGAAAGAGATAGAGACGGCTTTGTCTGTTGGGCAGAGCAATGCAAATGATCTTGCTGCGTTAAAACAACAGTTAAAAGCTATACAGGAAGAAACTGCTGTTAAAAATAGTGAGAAAAGAGAAATAGATACCGCACTCTTTACAGCAATTAGTTCATTAAAAAATGCTATAGAGCGTGGTGGATCTTATAATAATGAATTAAAGCTGTTACAGCAATTATCGCCTTCAATTGATGGACTTGATGTGTTGCAAAAAACAGCTACTGTGGGTCTTCCAAGTTCAGCACAACTTTCTGTTGATTTTTCTCATGTTGCCGATGCAATTGTTGGTACGCAAAATATTGTTGCGTCAGATGCTGGTTTTTTTGACCGAATTTTAGCGTGGATAAAAGGGCTTATTGTTTCGCGACCGATTGGCAATGTTGAAGGGACGACGCTGGGGGCTATTGCGGCACGCATGGAAGTTGCTATTCAAGCTGGTGATTACGAAAAGGCTTTGAGCGAATGGCAATCATTGCCACAAAGTGCAAAAGATGTTTCAATGGATTTTGTTAAGCAGCTTGAAAGACATATTGCTATTCAACAGTTGTTGCAGCAATTGTTATTGTCTGTGCAACAAGGATCTTTTAAGGCAACAAAGATGTAAATAGGCCCAAGATGATACGTGTTTTTATTTATACTTTTGTTGTTTGTATCCTCGGTTTAGCTTTCGCGTGGGTTGCTAATCACAATGGTATTTTTGTTCTTACATTTTTGCATTTCAGATTTTCTGCTTCATTGCTTACAGTGTTAAGTGTGCTTATTTTGCTTTTTGTAACGCTGGTGCTTTTATGGTGGTTATTGTCTTTCTTTTTTTCCTTACCGAGTGCTCTTTCCAATTATTTGTATAAACGCCATCAAAAGCGCGGTTATGAAGCTCTTTCAAAGGGGATTCTTGCAACTTTTGCTGGTGATAGTATGGTTGCGCAAAAAATGGAAGCACAGGTTGCTAAATATCTTGTAGGAAAACAAGAGCCATTGGTAAAACTCTTACAAGCGCAAACCTTATCTTTACAAAATAATTCTGTTCGCGCCATCGGTCTTTATGAGGAGATGAGAAAGGAAGATCCGACAAAATTGGTTGGACTTTATGGTTTGTTTCGTGAAGCGATGAAGAGTAAAGCTTATGAGGCAGCACAACAATATGCCGAAGAGGCGCTGACTTTATCGCCAGCACTTTTATGGGCGCATCAGGCGGTGCTTGATCGGTTAAGTACTGAGGGTAAATGGGATAAGGCACTTACTATTTTTGAAAGAGCGCAAAAAGCTCTCCCGCGTTCGGTTCGCTCGACTCCAGAGCGGCAGCATATACAGGTTTTACTATTAAGTGGGCAGGCACTTTCTTTGTTTGATACACATCCTGTACAAGCACGTGAAGCCATTTTGAAAGCCCATAAATTGGCGCCTGATTTTGTTCCAATTATAGTTATTGCTGCTGATATTCTTTATAAGTTAAATGAAACGCGTAAAGCGGATAAAATGATTATAGCGGCTTGGCAAAAGGATCCTCATCCTGATTTGGCGTTCCTTTATCTCGAAAGAGAAGAAGGAGCCATTGGGCGATTGAAAAGGGCTAAGACGCTTGCTTCTTATAATAAAGATGCATTTGAATCGGCTTTCCTTATTGCTAAAGCAGCTTTAGATGCTGGTGAAACAGCATTAGCGAGAGAGCAGGCAAAAAAAGCATTACAGTATCATCCACGGGAAAGTGTTTATTTATTGTTGGCAGATATTGAAGAGGCACAGGGAAACAATCAAGGTGCTGTGCGTCAATGGCTTTCTTTAGCACTTCGTGCTGAACGTGATCCAGTATGGATGTGTGATGGGTCAATTTTTTCTTCTTGGTCAGCGGTTTCTCCAATCAGTGGACGTTTGGGCGGTTTTGAATGGAAGGCGCCTCCCTGTATGCCTTCTCTCACATTAGAGGCGGACAATATTGTGCCGAAAAAGCAAGACAAAGAGTATGTTACGGGAAAAAGTGATGGTGTTGAAGATAAGAAGCTTGAAAAATTAACACCTATAGACGATTCTCTTTTGCATAATGTGCAGGTGGAGAAACAAGATATAAAAGAACAAGATGTAAAAATGTTCAGTCAAACTCACTTAAATGTTGATGATCCAGGGGTGAAAACAGAAGAAGAAACATCTTTATCGAGGAAAAAATTTCGTTTATTTTAAATTGAGTCAATATGATATATGAGTGTTTTCTCAGAAGAAACAATGAACCTAGAAGAAAAAAACATCGTTAATCTTGTCCAATAAAATTATTCTCTTATGCTTTAAAAATGAAGTTTTGCTTAGTTGCAGAGGTGATTGATTAAAAAATGTTTTTAAATCAGAGATGTCTTGATAAAAAACAAAAAAATAAGAAACCAAGGATTGCTGTTGTTATTCATCGGCAGTCTACCTATACTGGTCGTTTAGGAAAATTTTTACAACAAAATGGTTTTGTTCTTGATATTTATCGTCCTATTTTTGGACAAAAACTCCCTGATACATTAGAGCATTATGCCGGTGTTGTTATTTTAGGGGGGCCGATGAGTGTGAATGACAGCGAAGCCTATATTGGTGAGGAAATTGATTGGATTTCGTTATCACTAAAGGAAAATAAGCCTTTTTTGGGTATTTGTCTTGGAGCACAAATGTTAGCGCGAAATCTAGGGGGGCGCGTTGGTACAAGAAGTGATGGGACTGTTGAAGTCGGCTGGTATCCACTAGAAGCAACCCCTCAAGGGAAGGAATTGATGAATTGGCCAGAAATGGTCTATCATTTTCATGATGAAGGTATTTATGATTTACCGAAAGAGGCAATGCTTTTGGCAACAGGGCATACATATCCTACACAAGCTTTTCGTTATGGAAACAATGCATGGGGTTTGCAATTTCATGCTGAGTTTACACGTGCTATGATGCGGCGGTTAGTCGTGCGTTCGGCACATAAATTGACTGAAAAAGGTGCTCAACCTGCTTGTGCACATTTGAAAGGTCGTTTAATTTATGATAAAGCTTTAAGCCAATGGTTTGAAGGTGCATTACGACAGATTTTTTGTGTACCGACCGCATTTGTGTGAGTGTTAGAAACACTATTCATTATCGTTCTTGTTGTGCTGTAAAACAGTATCGTTTAAGGCAGAGATAGAAAACTCATGTAAAACTTTACACATGAGGTATTTTTTGTTAGAAAGTGTAATGGATTTTCTTAAAAAGATCTTGGTGGGTGGACTTATGAGATACTGTACTTTAGAACGATGTATAGGAACTCCTTGAAGTGATCAGTAGATAAAATCCGGTCTATTAAAAAGTTGGATTGTTTATAAACTGACCGTGGTTAAGAATCTTTGTCCTTTTTAGGGTGGGGAGGAAGTTAAGAGATAAAGAAAGTTTTAATGTTGTCTAAATCCTTTCAAATATCGTCATCACAAAAGAGATTTTCTTTGAGCTATTTAATTTGTGGGCTCTTTTGTCTTGCTCTGATATTTATTTATAGCGCGCTCTGGTTTTTTTTTCACGTAAAATAGAAAACCAAGTTTCTGGTATATTTGCAAAAGCATCTTCCTATAATATGGCGGCGGTATGTGAGAATGTGCGCAAGGATGGTTATCCTTTACGTATCGGTGTTGTTTGCGATAATTTTCAATTTTCTTGGCCTTTACATGGGGTTTCTGTATCGACGGGGCGTTTGACAGCTGGTGCACCAATTTATGCACCTCATTTGGTCGAGTTTAATGTTCATTCTCCTGCATCAATTGTTTTTTCCGGACAAACTTCCATAGTATCGCATTGGCGCAATTTGGTTATTGAAACAGAACCTTATTGGAAAACGGGTAAAACATTGAAGTTTATAGCTGAAGGGCTTGAAATTTCACCTCTTTCCTCTTCCCTTGAAGATCAAAAGCCTCAAGAAGCATTAGGAGCACAAACAACAGATAAAAAAACGACACAAGAAAATGTAAAAGATCAGGCATCTTTGCAAAATACGCATGACGTGATTACTCAGCCGTTAGAGACAAAAGATACGCCTCAAAAAATAACGGCAGAATTTTTGCGCTTTGATTTGAAACATGAAAAGAATGATTTATTGGGAAATATAACTTTTGACGGTTTTGATGTTTCTCTAGTTTTTACATCTTCTTTTGTTGATGTCCCAAAAATTGATGGCAACTTGAAAGTGATTTTAAATGACATCTCTTTTTTGTCTGAAGATGAAGGAAAAAATTGGCAACAGCGACTGTATGGAAAAAGTGGGCTTTTAAAGCAAGGTGAATTGACTTTTCATACAGGTGGTGGGTTACGTATTAGTGGACCTTTTTCTTTTGATGAAGAAGGATATTTGACAGCAGAATTCGAACTTGTCCATATTCAGCCCATGAAGCTTCTTAACACTTTGCAGCGCTTATTTCCCGCGCAGGACAATAATCTTCAAGCGTTATTTTTTATTTTGGGTGCACTGCCTAAAAATGCCGATGGCGCTCCCGTTCTTCCCTTGCTCATTAACAATGGGTGGGTAAAATTAGGTTTTTTAAAACTTGGTCGTCTCGCTCCACTTTAGGTTTTGTACCCAAGCCTTTTTTCATTTTTACCACCAAATTTCGATTTTTTCTGATTTTCACACTTTTTTGCAATTTTAGAGTGTCAAAATCTATTTTAACAAAATGCGTATTTAATGGTAAAAAATAGCTGTAAAAATAAAAAATTACCACTTACTCCTAACTAATCCCACCTCTTTTCACTTAGTACAAAATCTTATGTCAAACTACATATAGCAACAGTGTTTGTGTGGAAAAAGTGGCATTTTAAAGTATGCTGAATTGCCTTTTTATACAGGTAGTGTGGTGCCGTGTTAGGAACCTTTTTTCTTTATGTATGGAATTTTGAGCATATTGCATATGTCTGTTTAGAGTGACCTTTGAAATAGGTAAACAGCCTAGTTGGATGAGAATATGAAGTTGTAAAGAGGAGAATGGACGTCCGTTTTTACTGTCATTTTTTATTCGATTTTACGCATTTCAAAAGCAGTTACAGTCATATCTTTTAAATAATGGATTGTATATCCTTTTGTTTCTGATGTTTTTTAATGAAGCCATATGTCTTCCACGTAAAACAGAATATATTTGTATTGCATATTTACGCATTTGTTAAAAAAATATTTCTCAGTATTTTTTATTTCACGATGTTGCCTATGAATGGTATAATGATAAAGTCATTAAGCACCACCATCTTTTCGCTTATGGAGTAAGAAGCTTAGAGGGGGCATCATCATATTTATATTTACCCACTCCTAATATTTTTACAGCTTTTGGCATTTGAGGCGGTTTATGAGGGGCATTTAGTTCTTTCTTTAATGTTTTTTACCTATAGGTTTTCCCATTTGCAATATGCAAGGGGAAATGCGTTTAATTGATTGAATATAAACAGATTTGAAATGAGACAAACTTAGAATATCAGATTCTCCTTCAACATAAAAATTTGAATTTATTTTTTATTTTAAGTACTTTGTCTAAAAATGCGGAATAGCGCTTCCGTTCTTCCCTTACTGATTAGTCATGAATGGATAGAACGGGAGATTGAATGGGTCGTTTTGTATTTGCTTTAGGTTTTAAAGCCAGTATTTTGTAGTTGAGAAATCAATCCTGTTGCAAAAGTAAAACGAGAAATATTGAGGTCATTTTCAATAAGGGCACTAATGTGGTTTGTAATTTTGTGAATATGATCTTCTTCTGTTTTTTTCCAAGTGTCAAAAGGATCTTTTTTCTTTCCATAATTTTTGAGGATTTTCATAACGATTTGCCGTAAGCTTTCAGAAACATTTTCTTTGGCTTGGCTTAAAGCCATACTATCATAATAATCTACTACAGGAATTATACGACTTGCTTCGTTAATGCGGTTTATACGAATGATTTGCGCAAGTGAAAAATAGATCTCTGCGGTTTTAATAAGATCACGGTTGCTTTTTTTTGCAATTAAAGAAATATCACAAATTGTTGAAGCAGCTTCCAAGAGAGCTAATTGTTTCGCTAATGCTTTTGGTGCTCCCTCTTCGCTGTAGTGTAATGCTTTTTCTTCAATCTTTTTCTTAATATCGTTGTCGTGAGAATGCATAAGCTCTTTTTCAATAACGCTACGGGCTTGCTTTATTGTTTTTACAATTTCTTCTAATGGACGTGAGAGATCTATGTTGTGTAAACCCCAATTGGTTGTTTCAAAGAGCATTGAAGTCATTGCTGCGTATAATTTGTTTTGGACAAGGCCGGGTATTTTATTATCAAGCTTATCAATTTGCTCAGACAATTGAGGAATTTCAAAACCATCGCGAATGGCAATGAAAACGCGAATAATATTTTCAGCTTTTTGTTCTGTTGCATCGTGTAGTCTATTAACAAAAGTGGGGCCTCCACGATTTACAATATCGTTGGCAATCAGCGTTGCTATAATATTGCGACGCAATTGATGGTTAATGACTTCCTTCTTAAAATTTTCTTGAATTTGGGTTGGAAAATAGTTCAGTAAGGTTGTATTGAAATAGTGATCATCAACAATGGGGCTATTAGCAATTTCTTCTTTTAAGGTTAATTTAGCATATGCAAAAATAACGGCGAGTTCTGGACGGAGAAGACCTTTGCCTTGGGTTGTTCTTTGTCGTAAAATTTGCTCATCAGGGAGTATTTCAACTCTACGATCTAGAAGCTTTTTTTGTTCCAAATCGTGCATAAAGCGTATTTGATAGGGTAAATCAGTAGTGCTTTGGTTTTCCGCCAAAGAAAGAGCAAGGGGTTGTAGATAATTATTGCGCAAGACAAGTTGTTCGACTTGAGGGGTCATTTTTTTCAAGAGCTTATTGCGTTCTTCGCGGGTTAACGTTTTGGCGCGTAGTGCTGATGCAAGAACAATTTTGAGATTAACCTCAATATCAGAACAATTTACACCAGCAGAATTGTCAATGGCATCCGTATTGCATCGACCACCATTTAAGACATATTCAATCCGTCCACGTTGTGTAACACCAAGATTAGCCCCTTCGCCAATAATTTTTGCACGCACTTGCTCTCCGGTAATGCGTATTGCATCATTTGCACGATCACCTACTTGGGCATCATTTTCTGTTGCTGCGCGGATATAAGTACCAATGCCGCCGAACCATAAAAGATCAACAGGGGCTTTGAGAAGAGCAGAGATAATTTCAAAAGGTGTTCCTGTTTGTTTTTCAAAACCAATGGCTTGTGCTGCTTCAGGTGAGAGAGTAATGTTTTTTTCTTTTCGTGAGAAGATACCGCCGCCCTTTGATAATTTGCTTTGATCGTAATCTTGCCAGCTGGAGCGAGGAAGTTTAAAAAGGCGCATACGCTCTGCATAGCTTTCATCTATGCTTGGATCTGGATCAATAAAGATATCGCGGTGATCAAAAGCAGCAATCAATTTTGTTTGTTTGGAAAGCAGCATCCCATTACCAAAGACATCGCCAGACATGTCTCCAACACCGACACAGGTGAAGGGCGTTGTTTGAATATCCTGATCAAATGTTTCTCTAAAATGTCTTTTGACAGCTTCCCATGCACCTTTGGCTGTAATACCAATGGCTTTGTGGTCGTAACCTGCTGAGCCTCCAGAGGCAAAAGCATCATCGAGCCAAAAGTGATTTGCTTGGCTGATGGCGTTGGCGGTATCAGAAAAAGTTGCTGTTCCTTTGTCTGCTGCGACAACAAAATAGGGGTCAGGGTCATCATGACAGATAACATTGGGGGGAGAACTGATTTTTCCGTTAATCAGATTGTCTGTGATGGAGAGCAAAGCTGTGATAAAGTCTGTATAAGCTTGTCGTGCTGCTTCTACGATGAGAGCACGGTCATTTGTTTGGGGAAGCCGATGGGGATAGAAACCACCTTTTGCACCTGCAGGAACGATAACCGCATTTTTAACTTGTTGGGCTTTGACTAAGCTGAGGACTTCGGTGCGATAATCTAATGCACGGTCAGACCAACGAATACCGCCACGAGCGATAGGTCCAAAACGCAAATGCACCCCTTCAACTTCCGGTCCATAAACAAAAATTTCTCGGTAAGGGCGTGGTTCAGGCAACCCCTCAATTTGGCGCGGATTTAATTTAGTGGCTAAAATACGCCGTGGACTTCCATCGTCAAGAGGCGTAAAGGCATTCGTTCGTAAACTCGCATCGATAAGGTTGCAATAACGGCGTAAGATGAGATCATCATCTAAACCAGACACTTTCTGTAATTTTTCTCCAATACGCTTTTGAATAATCTGTTGGTTTTTTTTCCGTTCTTTTTCTGTATGGCTTTGGTGAAATTTTAAATGAAATAAAGCATAAAGATCTTGGGTAATGTCAGGATAAGCATTTAAAGTTTGGGCAACGCGATCTTGCGAATAAGGAATACCAGCTTGCTGGAGATAGCGCCCATAATGGCGCAAAATAACAATTTCATACCAATCAAGTTCAGCTGTTTGGGTGAGCGCATTAAAGGCGTCATTATCAGCATTTTGTGCCCAAATGGCCTCAAAGGTTTCGGCGTGTTTTTGACCGTTTTTTTCAAAATTGATACAGAGCTGGAAAGTGCTTTCCAGCTGCATATCATGAAGATACACAGAGTGCCCATAGCCATCTGGTAATTCAAGGGTTTGTTCGGCAATAACGCGAAACCCCATGTTTTCAAGGAGTGGTACACGTTTGGAAAGGGCAAGAGCTTCATGGCGGTGAAAAAGCCGAAGAGAAATGGTACGTTTTTCTTTGTTTTGTGCGTGATAAAAATTCACGAAAAGCGGCTTCTCATCATGAAGATTTAAAATATGTCCGGCATCGTTAATAGCGTCTTCAGCTGAAAATAAATCACGATAGCTGTTGGGAAATTCGCTGGCTAAACGTGTTTGTTGCTCTGTTGTTTTCTGGGCAAGAGCGATGGCTTGAACGCTGTCTTCCCAACTTCGTGCAATCGAACGTACATGTTGTTCAAGTGTGGAGCGCTCGTGAAGGGGAACAGTTTCGTTTCCTTTGCGATGGATGATATAATAGACACGTATAAGGGTGCTTTCCAAAAATAGCGGATAAGATTCAAAAAAGTCGCCTTTATAGAGCTCAACAAAATGTTCGCCAACTTTTTCACGCAGGCTGCTGCTATATTGGTCACGCGGTACGTAGACAAGGATAGAAACAAAGCGCCCAAAAGAATCAGTGTGGGCAAGAACCCGTAAACGTGGGCGCTCATCTAATTGTAGAATAAGTTTAGTGTTTTCTGTCAATGTATCAACATCAGAGCGAAACATTTCATCTCTTGGATAGGTTTCTAAAGCACTGATGAGTGCTTTTCCTGAATAATCCGCGTGATTGTGTCCAAGACGTTGAATAATAGTTTGGGCTTTTTCTTTTAAGAAAGGAATTTGCAAAATAGAACGTGTATAAGCTGAGGAGGTAAAAAGCCCTACAATGCGTAATTCTCCACAGAGTTGTTTTTCTTTATCAAAGATTTTAAGACCAATATAATCGAGCCAGACAGAACGGTGAATTTTGGAGCGGCTGTTAGCTTTTGTCACGATAAACAGATTATCGCTTTCCATGAAGGATAAAACTTCTTGAGGAGGTTCTTTCATACTTTCATCGTCAACAATATGAATAGAAGCATCCGTGAGTATACCAAGTTCAATATTACTTGCTGTAAAGGATTTTAGGGGTTTTTGGTCTTTGATGAAGTTGTAGGTGCGCATACCAAGGAAAATGAAATTATCGTCCATTAGCCAGTGAAGAAATTCAATAGCTTTTTCGCCTTCTTGTTTGTAGTGCGGGGGAAGATTTATTTGGTAGGCATGAATATGCTTTTTAACTTCTTCAAGCATAGGCTTCCAGTCTTGTACAGCAGCATTAACCTGTTCAAGAACTAAGGTGAGTTCATTTTCAAGTTTTTGTATTTGCTGTTTGTTTAATGACTCGATGTGAATTTGCATCAGACTGATGCGTTTTCCAGAAGCACAATCAAGAATAGGGTGCGCAATCAAATAGATATGGTTTTTGTGTTGATTGAAAACATTTAAAATAGAATCGAGAAGAAAGGGTTTGTTATCATTGACAAGCGTGATAGCGGTTATAGGCTTGTTATTACGGGTCAAATTTTGTTCAAAGTAGATAGTATTTTTTCCCGTCTGGTGGAGATTAAAAGCTTTTACTGCGACGGCTGCGGCTTTTTGAAGTTCTTTATTTTCGTAATAAACAATATCTTCTTCATCGGTTTGAGCAAAAAGGATTTGTTCTATTTTATCTTGGGTGTTTTTTGTCTCTGTTTTTTTTGGTTGCAACACATCCACTCTCCCTTTTTGCTCTTAGGGGCCTTCTCTTTTTTAAAGCAGACCATCATATTTTTGTATACTGTAACACCTTCTTCCTGAAGAAAACAGCTCTTTATTTGGAAAGAATGAGTTTGTTTTTGCTATTTTTTAGTAATAGTTTGTACTTTAAAGAAATATTTTGCGTCAGAGAAAGGGCATTTTTAGTATTTTTGTATGTTAATAGTTTGTTTTTTTAAATATACAAAATGAAAGTAAAAAAAGAAGCAGAAGTAAAGAGAGAATGGCGCGTTTACCAGCAAGGCTTTTAAGTGGTTACCAAAATTTTATAAACAATCATTTTTTATATAAAATAGCACATTATCAGCAATTGGCGATTGAAGGGCAGAAACCGGAAGTTTTGGTCATTGCTTGTTGTGATTCGCGTGCAGTGCCAGAAATGATTTTTGATGCTAAGCCAGGGGAAATTTTCACCTTGCGCAACGTGGCAAATGTGGTTCCTCCTTTTTCTCCTGATGACCAATACCACGCAACATCAGCAGCTCTTGAATATGCTGTGCAATTGCTCGAGGTGAAACATATTGTCGTTTTTGGTCATGCCCATTGTGGAGGCATTCGTACTGCTCTTAAGGAGACATGTAAATCTTTATCATCAAATGATTTTATTGGTCAATGGATAAGTCTTTTAGCACCAGCAGCAGAAATCGTTTTGAATAATAAGTCGCTGTCTTGGCCAGAAAAACAGACGGCATTAGAGCAGCTTTCTATTCGCCATTCGTTGAGAAATTTAGAGACGTTTCCGTGGATAAAGCTTCGCAAAGATCAAGGTTTTTTGACATTGCACGGGGTTTGGTTTGATATCTCTAGCGGGAAATTATGGAGTATGGAACAGGAAACAGGTTGTTTTATGCGGGTTGAAGTTGAAAGTTTTGAAGTATAGTGTTTGCTGTTTTTATTTCTTCGTATAAAAAGACATTTTATGATAAAACTTGACAAAGCTGGGGTTTTATTGTTTGAAGGAGCAAGCTTTCAGTGACAAAATTAACTTGGAGCCACCGACTGAGACCCCAGTTTAAGGGTATAAAGAGATCTCAGAGGTCAACATCCGATGGCGCGATGCGTTCTCGGATGCTATTTTGGTTTGTTTGTTATGCAACAATGAGGTAAATGATGTTTGAATCCTTGCAAGAGCGACTTGGTTCTATCCTGTCTCATTTGACGGGACGTGGCGCTTTATCGGATCAGGATGTTGCAGAGGCGCTGCGTGAAATTCGTCGCGCTTTATTGGAAGCGGATGTTGCTCTTGATGTTGTACGCTCTTTTACCGATAGGGTTCGGGAAAAAGCTGTTGGGGCCGAAATCGTTAAATCAATTAAACCAGGCCAGATGGTGGTTAAAATTGTTCATGATGAATTGGTTCATATTCTTGGAAATGAAAGCGTTCTGAGTGATTTAAATGCACCAGCTCCAGTTGTTATCATGATGATTGGTTTGCAAGGTTCCGGAAAAACAACCACAACAGCAAAGCTTGCGAAACGGTTCACTGATAAGCACAATAAAAAAGTTCTTATGGCGTCGTTAGATACACGTCGTCCCGCTGCACAGGAGCAGTTGCGCCAATTGGGAGAACAGGCGAAACTTGCAAGCTTGCCTATTATTGCGGGACAGCTTCCTGTTGATATTGCATCACGTGCCGTGCAGGCTGCTAAATTGGGTGGTTATGACGTGCTTCTTCTTGACACAGCAGGACGTAATCATATTGACGAAGCTTTGATGCTCGAATTGGCTGAAATTAAAGCCTGTTCCCTTCCTCATGAAATTATGTTGGTGGCTGATAGTTTGACAGGGCAAGATGCCGTTCATCTTGCTCGTTCTTTTGATGAGCGTGTAGGGATTACAGGGATTATTTTAACACGTATGGATAGTGATGGGCGTGGTGGCGCTGCTCTTTCTATGCGTGCGGTTACAGGTAAACCAATTAAAGCAATTGGAATTGGTGAAAAAATAGATGCTTTAGAAGAGTTTCATCCCAG
Source organism: Bartonella sp. TS82HLJMH (assembly GCF_042193495.1). Taxonomy (NCBI): domain Bacteria; kingdom Pseudomonadati; phylum Pseudomonadota; class Alphaproteobacteria; order Hyphomicrobiales; family Bartonellaceae; genus Bartonella; species Bartonella sp. TS82HLJMH. The sequence goes on from NZ_JBHILU010000012.1 coordinate 33,039, forward strand.
CCGTATTGCTGATCGTATTCTCGGAATGGGGGATATTGTTTCTTTGGTTGAAAAAGCTGCTGAAACAATGGATCATGAGAAAGCTGCTGCTTTTGCAAAAAAAATGCAAGCTGGAAAATTTGATCTGAATGATCTTGCAGAACAGTTGCAGAAAATGAAAAAATTGGGTGGAATGGGCGGTATTATGGGCATGTTGCCAGGAATGGGGAAGGTCAAAGAGCAGATTGCGGCTGCGGGGCTTGATGATCGTTTGTTTGATCGTCAATTGGCCATTATTTCATCTATGACACCGCAAGAGCGGGCGAATCCAGAGCTTTTAAAACATAGCCGCAAACAACGAATTGCTAAGGGATCTGGTACAACGGCAGCTGATATTAATAAACTTTTGAAAATGTATCGCCAAATGGCTGATATGATAAAAGCTATGGGTGGTAAAGGAAAAAGTGGTTTGATGGGAAAAATGTTGGGAGGACTTGGTTCCAAAATGGGTTTTGGTGGTGTGGGAAATTTGGGGGGGAATTCTCCAGCTATGCCTGATTTGTCGGGATTGGATCCAAAGCAATTCTCAACACTTCAAAAGCAAATTGAAAATGGTAATGGAGGGAAGCTATTGCCCGGACTTCCTAAGCGTGGACCTACATTTCCTAGTTTTTCCAATGGCATGGCCGATAGGGGAAAATTTCCTCAGCATCCTAAGAAAAAATAAGATGTAAAGAGGGAAAGGAATATGATGCAGGAAACAGTATTAAACGAATTGGCACATTTACGAGCATCTATTGATAATTTTGATGCAACTTTGATTCATATTTTAGCAGAGCGTTTTCGTTGTACAAAAGCTGTTGGGCGCTTAAAAGCGCGTTATGATTTGCCTAAAGTAGATCCTCTGCGCGAGCAGTATCAGGTAGCGCGTTTGCGGCAATTGGCTATAGATAGTCATCTTGATCCTGATTTTGCTGAAAGATTTTTAAAGTTTATTATTAAAGAAGTTGTGCATCATCATGAAGTTATTGCTGAAGAGCAAAAAACAAAAAAAGTTAATTTAAACGAAAGCCAGAGCTGACAATAGGAGATAAAATATGGCATTGAAAATTCGTTTGTCCCGTGGAGGTTCAAAAAAACGTCCTTACTATCATATCGTCGTTGCAGATGTTCGTAGTCCGCGCGATGGGCGGTTTCTTGAACGTGTTGGTGCATGGGATCCAATGTTGCCTAAAGATGGACCGAGGGTAAAACTTAATGAAGAGCGTATCCAATATTGGCTTGGGCAAGGGGCACAACCAACAGATCGCGTTTTGCGGTTTTTAGATGCAGCTGGCTTGAAAAAGCGTCCAACCCGTAATAATCCACATAAAGGTGAACCGGGTAAAAAAGCACAAGAACGTATAGCAGCAGCAAAGCAAGCGGCAGAAGAAGCAGCGGCAGCGGCGGAAGCAGAATCTGCCTCAGCATAAGAAGCGTGATTGTTTAATCGACGTGTCTTTAAAAGCTTAGAAAAGTAAATATTATCCGTTTTTGATAGACAAAAACGGATTTTCTTTAAAAAGCTGCTTGTTTAAACAGCGCTGGTTTTTTAAAAATCAATAGTTTTAAAAGTCAATAGCGCGGCCTTTAATTTCCCAGTCTCCATAGCGGGAAGGATCTTTGCCGCCGCGTCCGCCGTTTTCTAAAGGTTGTTCTTTTTTTGTTGCGCGTTTTCGTCTTTCTTTAGCTTCTTTAAGGGCGCGTTGTGCTGCGGGAGAAAGAGATTGCTGTTTAATGACAGTTGCATTTTTTTTGCTTGTTTTCTCATCTTTTTTATTCATTTTACACCTATTCCATTGAAGAAGCAGAAAGAAAACACCATCATATAGTATTGATTGACTTTTATCATGGAGTTTTTTGAGTAATGAATATAATGCGTACAGCTATGCTTTTGGCTTTTTTAACTGCTCTCTTTATGGGAGTTGGTTATCTTGTTGGAGGGGGTGGTGGCATGGTCATTGCTCTTTTGATGGCAAGTGGTTTAAACTTTTTTTCTTATTGGAATTCGGATAAAATCGTTTTACGCATGTACGGGGCGCGTGAAGTTGATCAGCATTCAGCACCAGTTTATTATAAGATTGTAAGCGATTTAGCGCAAAGGGCTTCTCTTCCTCAACCAAAGGTTTATGTTATTGAGAATGCACAGCCAAATGCTTTTGCGACGGGACGTAATCCGCAAAATGCTGCTGTTGCTGCAAGTACTGGATTGTTAGAGCGGTTGAGTTCAGAGGAAATTGCCGGCGTTATGGCGCATGAGCTCGCACACATTGAGCATCGTGATACCTTAACAATGACTCTAACAGCAACGATTGCAGGGGCAATTTCAATGCTTGGTAATTTTGCTTTCTTTATGGGAGGACCGCGTAACTCTTCAGAAGATTCTCATGGCGCTGGGGCAATTGGAGGATTTATTGCACTGCTTGTGGCACCTTTTGCAGCGATGCTGGTGCAAATGGCGATTAGTCGTACACGTGAATATGCTGCGGATCGGAGAGGGGCTGAAATATGTGGTAATCCTTTATGGTTGGCTTCGGCATTGCGTAAGATTGCTGATGGGGGACGTGGGGTATATAATGAAGAAGCAGAGCATAATCCAGCAACCGCGCATCTGTTTATTATTAATCCTTTGAGCGGTGAGGGAGCGGATAGTCTTTTTTCGACACATCCAGCAACTGCGAATCGTATTGCTGCTCTTTATCGGCAAGCAGAAGAGATGAAAGGGGCTCTTACAAAAAGTGTGGGATGGAATAAAGAAGACGCTATACATGAAAAAAGCAGCGGGATGAATTATGGAGATTTTCATAGTGGTCAGGCTCATGTATTAGGTGAGCAAGAAAACAGTTCTTTTCAGCGTGTTACAAAACGTCCTTCTTGGCTTCGTTATGAAAATTCAAAAAGATCTCGTTCATAGAATTATTGAGGGAGCTCTTGAGAAAACTGTGATATAAAGGTGGTGTTTTGAAACACAAAAAAGCGGGGCATGTGTCTGAAAAAAATGTTCCAGGATTAGCTGTTCGGCAGGTGTGTGTACGTCTTTTAGGGGCGGTAGTTGATAAGCACACGCCTCTTTCTGGTTTGACAGATAATGAACACGGACATCCACAATATTTAAAACTTTCACAACGAGATCGTTTGTTATGTCGGGCTATTTTAACAGCTTCATTGCGTCATCGAGGGCAGATTATGGCGTCTCTCTCACGCTTTTTGGCGCGTTCTTTGCCTTCACAAGCACTTTCACTTCAGCATCTTTTGCATATCAGTGTTGCACAAATTCTTTATCTGGATATTCCCGATCATGCGGCTATTGATTTAGCTGTGCGTGTGGCGAAACTTGATCCTCGTATGCGCCGTTTTTCAGGGGTGGTGAATGCTCTTTTGCGCAATGTTGTGCGTGAGGCAGAGCCTTTACGCCAACAAGTTCCTACCATTGAAGGTGTTCCAGCGTGGTTTGGACAGCTTTTAATATCAACTTATGGAACAGAAAAGGCACATCAGATTATCGCAATTCAAAGTGTGGAACCTCCTTTCGATTTGACAGTGAAATCTGATAGTGGTGGATGGGCTGAAAGGCTTGGTGGTGTGGTATTGCCCAATGGTTCTGTTCGATTGAATCGTCTGGAGTGTTCTGTTTCTGATTTACCAGGCTATCGTGAAGGGTCTTGGTGGGTTCAAGATTTTGCAGCAGCTTTGCCTGCTTGTTTACTTGAGAGTATTGAGGGTAAACGCGTTGCTGATCTTTGTGCGAGCCCTGGGGGGAAAACAGCACAATTGGCTTTGCAGGGGGCAGAGGTGACAGCAATTGAGCTTTCTGCTAACCGCGTAAAGCGTTTAAAAGAAAATATGGAACGGCTTCATTTTTCAGTTCACATTTGGCAGGGCGATGTGAGAAATTTCTATCCCACACAGCTTTTTGATGCCGTTCTTCTCGATGCTCCTTGTTCCTCTACAGGGACAATCCGTCGTCACCCAGATATTTTATGGACGAAATCGAGGGATGATATCGTCAAGTTAGCGGCGTTGCAATATGATTTGCTTGTCGCAGCAATTTCTTTGGTGAAGGTGGGGGGGCGGATTGTTTTTTCCAATTGTTCATTGGCAAGAGAAGAAGGTGAAGATCTTATTGAAAAAATTTTATCGACACGCAATGACATTGTTTTAGACCCTATTTATCCAGAGGAAATAGGAGCACTGGAACATTTGCTTTGTGAGGGGATGTTACGGACAACGCCTGCGGATTTTTGTCATAAAAATTTTGATGCTGAGAAAACCGCATTTTTAGGAATGGATGGTTTTTTTGCTGCGCGCTTACGAAAAATTGCTTAATTAACGCTTCATTTACAAAAATGGTCGAAATTGTATTTGATTCAGCATAAATGGAGATGAAATTTTGGCGGTTGCGGTAAAAGCTCCTCAGGTAAAAGTGGCGGCCTGTATCGATACGATACAGAATGTTATGCGGCGTTTATGGGTTGGACCATTGTTTCGTTGGCGGTTTTCAGGGTTTCGTCCTCATAAAATTTTAGCGCATCCCATGGATTTGCATGTGGCTGATCCTATGATGGCGCATGAATTTTACCATGGTCGTTTTGCTTTTGCTGGTCACATTGTTCATTCTGGTGCTGTTTCGCCGTTTTCATTGGTTCCACCAACGCTGGAATGGGAAGCGGCTCTACATGATTTTCATTGGTTGCGCCATATGGAGGCAGCAGGAAGTGATTTAGCTTCTGCACATGCACGCTCCCTTTTAGAAGATTGGTTTGACCATGCTGGCAAGAAGGTAAAAGGGCTTGCTTGGAGTAGTCCTGTTGTGGCGCGGCGCTTGATTTCATGGATTTGTCATTCGAAAATGTTGTTAGAAGGAGCAAGTGAGCGGTTTGAAAAACGCTTTTTACGTGCGCTTGGTTTGCAATTTCGTTATTTGCGCGTAACAATTTGCAGTATGGAGCATGATGACCAACGTTTACAAGCAGCAGCGGCTTTGACGTTCGCATCTCTAGCTTTGCCTGTTTCTGTGGCAGTGAAAAAAAAGGTACAAACCACACTTATAAAAGAGCTTTCCCGTCAAATCCTAGTTGATGGTGGGCATATTTCCCGTAGTCCTGTTATTTTGCTGAATTTGTTATCGGATTTATTGTCGTTACGGTATCTTTTTATGCGTAGCAACGAAACAGCACCACGTATTTTGATTGATTCTGTTGAGCGTATGTTGCCAGCTTTACGATTCTTTATCCATGAGGATCAAACGTTGGCCCATTTTAATGGGGTTGGTCCCCTTGTGTCGGAACGGTTATCGTCCCTTTTGGAGCTTGATGAAACAGGAGGGCATCCTTTTAGTTATGCCCGTTATTCAGGATTTCAGCGCTTAAAAGCCAATCAAACAACAGTGCTTGCAGATACAGGAAAGTTTCCACCCCGCTTTGTAGCACAGCAGGCCTGTTCGGGGTGTTTGTCTTTTGAAATGTCTTCACAAGGGCACCGTTTTATTATCAATACCGGTGTTAATCCTGATGGTCGGGAAGATTATCGACATTTAGGGCGTGTTACTGCAGCACATTCAACAGCTACGCTTAATGATTGTTCAGTGGGTGCTTTTTATCAGAAAAAGAAAAATGGCGCGCCATTTTTGTTTGATGGACCAACAGATGTTCAAGTGCGTCGTATAGAGGATGCAGAGAAGACGGGTTTTATTGCGAGTCATAATGGTTATGTGCGACCCTTTAATCTTATTCATGAGCGTGGTCTTATTTTGGCGAAAAATGGAGATATGATCGAAGGTTTTGATCGCTTTTTTATGCCAAATAAAGTGGGAAAGAGGCACAAGAGTGTGCAAAATGAACAAGATCATGTTGCTGTTCGGTTTCATCTTCATCCACAAGTTGAAGTTAACTATGATGGCAAACGTGTGTATTTAGCTGCAAAGAACGAGAACGTGAAGAGCGAACAAGTATGGTATTTTGTATCGCCTGACGCAGATATTTGTCTTGAAGATTCGATTGATTTTGCAGAATTAACAGGTCCACAGCGGACACAACAGATTGTTTTATATTTTCGTCCTGCATTTCAGGAAAAAGTTCGTTGGCGTTTTATCCGTAAAGCGTTTGATAAAAAATCAGAACATTATTCCAATCCATAGTATATTGCGTTTTATTTTGCGTGTCGCAAAACATCATCGTTTATTGTGGTAATATTCTCAAAATTTGAAGATCATATAAATTTTATACATGAAGCATTTTATTAGAGTATAGGTTGGATGTTTTTAGGCAAGGTTTGCTCGTAGAATCTCATGAGGTGATGCTAAGAGGGATTGGCTCTCGAAAAAAGAGTTTTTGATAGACCATTGTTGACAGATGAGTACTGGTTAATGATCTTCATTCTTTAAAGATGTGGAGAGAAAATAAAGCTGTTGCTTATCTTCTATAAGTTCTTAAGTGTGCTGTTGGGATTAATATTTATCTCTGAGAGAGTTGCATTATAGGGTTACGTTCCTCACGAAAAACAGAGCGCTATTTATTGCATATTCACGGACTTATATTAAAGAAAAATCCCTTAACACTTCCAAACCTATTTCGCGACGATGCCCGTGATGGGTATAACGGTAAACCCATGAAGCACTCCCATATTTACGCTTATGAAGGAGAAATCCGGCACCATCACACTATTTATTAGTGTCCAATGTTTGTAACAGTTCTTGGCATTAGAGATGATTCATAAGAGGCATTTTTAGCCTTTTCTTAATAGCTTTTATTTACACAGAATCCTCCGCTTGTAACGTGCAAGCGAATAGTTTTGGTTGATTCAACATACATAGATTTTAAATGAGAGAATCTTATGGTATTCGGGATTCTAATTCAATATGAATAACGCTAAATTATCATTATAAATCAAATGTTGTACATCATATAAGTACTGAGAATTCGAGAAACAATATATAGCAACGCCCGAGAAAAATACCCCTTCTACTCTTTGTTATTTACTAAAAATGAAGTCATAATAAAAAACCACAAAATGCGCGCTTTTTTATAGCAAAGCACTCTCTCAAATGCTTCAAACAACTTTTATAAAGATTTACGCGAATAACGTCGTGCAATCGAATCAATATCACCGCGACAAATTCCAAGATCGCTGAGTTCATATGTTGAAAGACAACTTAATGCATTAACGGTTCGACGATAACGGCGCCAATTACTATAAAAACGTAGAATATTCATATCCTCTACTCAAACTTTTCATTTCACTCTTTGGTTTAAGAATAGAGCATATTACTAAAAATAGTTGTGTTATAATATCATAACAGGTATGCATCTACATACAAGATAATATCCTTTTAATATTTTTCTCATGTGAAAGGGAAACAATTAAAAATATTAACAACAACAGTATCTTATCCCTAAACAATGGTTAAATTATGTGTATTTTCTGTGGTGATAAACTTCTTCCCGAATAGATTCTTTGGATTGAATAACTGCTTCCATTTCAACAGTTATCAATAGTCATACGATGATTATGAACAATTCCTTGAAACATTTGTCTCATATAATAGAGAGAATCAGCAAAATTATTAATGGCGGAAGTGTCGTGTTCCTGTGAAAACCATCGCTAAACCCTGCGCATCAGCAGCAGTGATAACTTCTTCATCACGCATGGAGCCTCCTGGTTGAATAACTGCTGTTGCTCCTGCTTCAGCTGCTGCTAATAAACCATCTGCAAAAGGAAAAAATGCATCTGATGCAACAACCGATCCTTTTGTGAGAGTTTCTGTTAAGCCTGCTCTTTGCGCACTTTCTGCTGCTTTACTTGCAGCAATTTTTGCTGAATCGATGCGGCTCATTTGTCCGGCTCCAATTCCAACTGTTGCGCTATTTTTCGCGTATACAATAGCATTTGATTTAACGTGTTTTGCTACACGAAAAGCAAACTGAAGATCACGCATTTCATCTTGAGTTGGTGCCCGCTTTGTCACTACTTGCAATTTAAGATCATCAACCACCACGTTATCACGCGATTGCACTAAAATGCCTCCTGCAAGTGTTTTCGCAAGAAGTCCTCCACAGCGTGGATCAGGAACTCCACCTGTAATGAGCAAACGAAGATTTTTTTTCTTGGCAATAATTTCACGTGCCGCCATTGTGGCATCAGGAGCAATAATCACTTCTGTGAAAATTTTAACAATCTCTTCAGCACATTCCTCATCAAGGGTTTGATTTAAAGCAACAATTCCACCAAATGCCGATACATTATCACACATAAGAGCTTTCAAATAAGCTTCTTTCAAATTTTTTCCCTCCGCAACACCACAAGGATTGGCATGTTTAATAAGAGCGACAGCAGCGGTTTTTTGCGGATCAAATTCTGCCACAAGCTCAAAGGCTGCATCTGTATCATTCAGATTGTTATAAGAAAGCGCTTTGCCTTGTAAAAGTTTTGCTGTTGCAATACCAAAACGTTTTTCATTATTGCGATAAAATGCTGCTTGTTGATGTGGATTTTCTCCATAGCGCATAACATTTTCAAGATGACCAGAAAAACTCTGCCACGATGGAATTTCAATTTTTAAATCCCGCGCAAACCACGATGCTATTGCCGTATCATAAGCAGCGGTGTGTGCATAAGCGTGCATTGCTAGCTGACGACGCATAGATAAGCTTAAACATCCATTATGCTGCTTTAATTCAGCTAGAATCGAATCATAATCCTTTATCGCTGTTACAACACCAGTATAAGCATAATTCTTTGCCCCGGCGCGAATCATCGCTGGTCCACCGATATCAATATTTTCAAGAATCGTTTGCCCATCGGCTCCCGATAAGATCGTCTCTTCAAAAGGATAAAGATTCACCACCAAAAGATCAATTCCATTAATGCTGTTCTTTTCCATAGCTTCCCTATGGCTAGGATCTTCTCTTACCCCTAACAAAGCACCATGAATCAAAGGATGGAGTGTTTTTACACGCCCATCCATTATCTCAGGAAATCCGGTAACTTCAGCAACATCTTTTACGGGTAAACCAGCTGCTATGAGGGTTTTGGCTGTTCCCCCTGTTGAAATCAATTCAACATTGTAAGTAGCATGGAGGGCTTGTGCAAAAGCAACTACACCCGTTTTATCAGACACAGAAAAGAGAACACGACGAACCCGATGAAGATCAGGTATGGGAAAATTTTTGGCAACAACACCCATAACAGAAGCCTTAAAAATGAAAAAGTTAAAATTCTAGTAAAACACGCTTATACATTTATAGCATAAGCCTTTAGCAAAATACACTGAAAGGATAAACTGTCTTTTTAGAATATAGGATGACTCACCTTTTTTATTATCCTGTAAAAACACTCTCATTTGAGGTGTGGTGGTAGGTGTAAAAGTATCATTGAGACATTAAATGTTTTTTTGTTGCTTAGTAACTCAACATCTCATCTTCATAGCAATTTTGAAACAAAAAATGCATCCGTATGTTCTCTGCTATATTAGCTTTTATACTAGATGAAGGCGAAAGTATTGCGTATATCAATTGGAGTGATCTCTGAAATGGGAAACAATCTAATGAAGCAAGAATATAAAATTATAAAGGCAAAAATGAGTGCCTATCTTTCCTATCATTTTTAAATTTGGCTGTATGTTTTTCAAAAGCGTTTATGACAATGTTTTTTTAGAATGAATTTTTTTTAAGAGTGGAGATAATGCATTGTTTCACATTTTTGGGCATTACATTTTTAATGAATCATCCCTCGTTTTATGATGGTTTTTTGAAGAGTGTCGCGTAAATCTTTTGTGGATGGTATAAAGTCCATTGTATGCCTATGATCTCTATTTAACAAAGGCGCAAGTTAGTAGATTCTGTTCTCTTTATCAGTTTCCAAGATTCTAAAAATTTCTGTTACTTGAGATGGAAGAGGTCTTTTTTTAGTTTTTTTGCCGTAGCAGAAAAAGAAAAGCTCCTAACACACCAGCAGCTAAAATAAACCACGTGATTGCATAAACGAGATGATTATTTCGAAAATGGACAATCGTAAGACCAACGACGGGAAGGTTTGCTTGTGGAGATGTTTTTCTGGCATCAATGAAATAGGGGGCAACAGTGGATAAACCAAGTTTTTGTGCCATAGCGGGGAGATCGCGCGTATACCATAAATTTTTGTCAGGATTATTTTTACGCGGAAAAAAACCATTTTTTTCACTCATGCGTAATAAACCTATAATTGTTGTTTGTTCTGTGTCTGTGGTCGAATTTTGCTGAGATGAGGCATTTGTATGCGATTGCTCTGAGTTTTGAAAATTGTTACGTTCATCCATGGGGATAAAGCCACGGTTGATAAAGATCAGTGTATTATCAGCCGTTTGTAAAGGAGTCAAAACCCAATAGCCTGTAGTATTTTGAGCGGCAGCAGTGACTAAAATATTTTTATCTGTTAAAAATTTTCCTGTGGTAACAACAGGTTGATATTCGTTTTTTTCAAAAGTAACATCTGACCATTGATTTTTTGGGGGGGCTTTTATGGGGGGCAAATGAATGCGCTGATTGGCACTGGTGATGAGATTTGTTTTCCAGTTTAACCGTTGTACTTGCCATATACCTAATGCACTGAAGAGAAGAAAAAAACAAATACATAAAGTCCCAAACAAAAAAGAAGAAAAACAGCAAGAATCTTCCTGAAGCTTTGTCATGGGGGGCTCTTTTTTGCTCATGATTTATGCTTCCTTTCGGGACAATAGATTTTTATTCTAACATGGTATGTATTTAAAAAAAACATTTTGTACGCTTTTTGGTGGAATTTGCACGCCTTATTGAGGAAAAAGATGAAGAATGAGCCAGTAAGATATGAAAAAGGTTTTATAAAAGACTTGACCTTTTGTTGTCGACCCCCTATTAGAAAGAGACTTCCCAATGATGCCCGTTCAAGGTTGCATTGTGCGTGTTTTGCGTTCATTGTGTCCTTTGGGTATGGGGATTTGAAAGTTTCTTAGAGTTTAAGGGTGAAGTTTATGTCTCGTGCATGTGAATTGACAGGGAAGACGGTTCTGTATGGTAATAATGTTAGCCATGCGAATAATAAGACTCGGCGTCGTTTTTTACCAAATCTTTGCAATGTGACATTGATTTCAGAAGTGTTGCAGCAAAGTTATCGCTTGCGCATTTCAGCAAGTGCGTTGCGTTCTGTTGAGCATCGTGGTGGACTTGATGGTTTTTTGGTCAAAGCAGACGATAAAGAGTTGTCGCAACGTGCGCGTTTGCTAAAACGACAAATCATTAAGAAAAAAGCTGAGCAAGAAGGTGAGCAAAAGGCTGAACAAGCAGCGTAATCGTTAGCGCCATTCTTTTTGGTTTATTGACGCTTTTGTTCCGGTTTTCTGTTCTAAAAGTTAAGTTTTTTCAGGTTGATCGTTTTATTTTATTGGTTCCGTATCATAGGTTTAAAAAATGCTCTCAAGCAGTCCTTTACGAGAACAGCAAAAAAAGAGGTATATTGTTTTTTCTATTTTAGCAATGTGCCTTGCTGTCACTGCTTCTAATATTTTTGTTCAATACCCTGTCTACTGGTTTGATTTGAATGAGCTGTTGACTTATGGGGCTTTTACCTATCCATTTGCTTTTCTGATCAATGATTTGACCAATCGTTTTTATGGTCCATCTGCTGCGCGGCGTGTGGTTTATGCTGGTTTTTTTGCGGGTATCTTTGTTTCTTGGATATTGGCGACACCACGGCTTGCACTTGCTTCTAGTTTTGCATTTTTATTTGGGCAACTCCTTGATATTGTTGTTTTTACTCCTTTGCGACGTAAAACATGGTGGAAAGCACCTTTAGCAGCAGCGTTGGTTGGTTCGGCTTTGGATACAGTGCTGTTTTTTGCTCTTGCTTTTTCTAGCTCTTTTGCTGTTCTTGATAAGATAACAGGCTATGCTGATAGTTCACTGGTGGAGAGTACTGTTTTGGGAGGGATAGGCATGCCAGTTTGGCTCTCGCTTGCTTTTGGTGATTTTTCGGTAAAAATTGTTATGAGCCTGTTTATGTTGATTCCCTATGGAACAATTCTTAATATTGTAAAGCTTCCTCTTTATCAAAGTCATTCAAAGGATGATTCTTCTTTTGTTTGTAACAAATAATGATCTTTGTCCTTTTGTTTTGCTAAAGCAGAGAAGGTTGTGCGTTATGTCTTCTAAGAACAGAATTTGAGTGGATTCAAAAAAGGGATTTTGCTTCTTTTCTCAAGTTGTATTTATCCATACATCATCTATGCTTATGATGTGTAAGGAGATAGTTTTGACTGATTCAGTATGAGATAAGAGCATCTTATCAGTATTAAAAACAGATAATAAAGTTCTTATAAAGTAAAGGCAAAAAAATGTCTTGTTAAGAATTGTGATTTTTTACTTATGATTATTTGAGCTATAAGAAACTTGGTTCTTATAAAGGAAAAACATTTCGATATACATTTGGGTAGTATATAAATAGAAAAATAAATTACCAATGGTATCAGGTCCTTTTTGACAGTTTTAAAATTTGGCTATACTGGTATTTATCATTATTTTAGTAACAAATGTTTGTGCAGATATGTTAATGAATTTACAATTTGTTAAAATGCGATCTCTGTAGAATTTGGCAAACGCTTCGAGTATTTATTTTAGATAATTGTAGGTTAGAAAATGCGATACTTGGAGCTGATAACATGAACAAAATGATAAATCAAAGAGATCATACAAAGGCTTTATTGGATAATTTTTTATTAACTTCCTCGAAAAAACAGAGAGAGACTAGGGAGTTGCCTATTGTAAAATCATCTCTTCGTTATCCGGGAGGGATAAAGTCGTCCTGTTCCTATGATTATTAATAACTATATAAGGAAAAAAAAGCTTTATGTTCTCCTTTTGTAGGAGGGGGGTCAATTGAATCAACCTTAGCAAAAAGAGGAACAAAGGTTTATGCTTATGATGCTTTTAAGCCGCTTGTTATTTTTTGGCAGATGCTTTTGAAAGATGCTTCAGCTCTTGCAGAAAAAGTGAGAGAATATGAAGATATGACTCCCGTAATGTTTTATAATCTCCAAAAAACTTTTGGGAATATTAAAAATCAATTAGAGATTGCTGCCGTTTTTTTTGTTCTTAATCGCTCTTCTTTTTCCGGAACAACACTTTCTGGCGGTATGTCTCCAGGACACCCTCGATTCAATTATCGTTCTATTGAACGGCTTAAAGATTTTAAGATTGAAAATTTCACAGTGGGACACAGAGATTTTACAGAAAGTATTCCTAAACACTTTAACGATTTTCTTTATTGTGATCCTCCGTATCTTATTAATCAAAAACTTTATGGTCAAAAAGGCGATAAACATAATTCTTTTGATCATCAATTTCTTGCTGAACTTTTGAGAAAGCATCACAGATGGGTTTTATCTTATAATGATTGTGTGGAAGTTAGAGAACTTTATAAAGGACATACAATACTTAATCCTGAATGGACTTACGGTATGGGAAACAATAAAAAATCAAATGAACTCGTAATTTTGAGTAAGGATCTTTAGGAAATTGTATGAATCAGGTAGAAAATGGAAAAGCCTTTGAATATGCTTTGGCCATGGGGTTTAAAAAAGCAACAAAAGCTTCTATAGAGTTTAATTCGTCCTTTCAAATAGCGGAGTCTTTTTATAATTTATTTAATGATACTGAAAAAAGGCTTTTAAATCTTGCTTCTATTGAAGCAGCTGTTTTCTTACAGTTACATGATAAAAATATTAGAAACACGAAAACTATTGTTCTTCAGGAAGATTCTGTTGGGATCAAAGGAGATGTCCGTGATATTATTTTAAAAGTTCCTGAAAATCCTATTGGTATTTCTGCAAAACATAATCATAGCGCTATCAAACATCCTCGCCTTTCCGGTAAAATAGATTTTGGTAAAGAATGGACAGGTTATTCTTGTAGCAGCCTTTATTTCAATGAAGTTAGACCTATTTTTGATTATTTAGCAGAGCTCAGAGACAAGAAAATGTTCTTTAGAGATATAGAGGATAAAGACAGCAGAGTTTATCTTCCAATCCTAGAAGCTTTTTCTAAAGAACTTCAAAGGCTTTGTTTAGATTATCAAGATAAATTTGTGAAGCTATTGTTTCAGTATGTTATAGGTTCTTATGATTTTTATAAGATTATGATAGTTACAAGATCTAAACAAAAATGGGTTATTATTCAGTCTTTTAATTTGAATGGCACTCTGGGATATGGTCGTAAATGAAAAATTCCAAGCAAAATTTTATCAGTTGCACTAAAACCAGAAAGTAAAAACAAACTCATTATAATTTTTGAAGATGGTTGGAGCATTTCTTTTAGAATTTATAATGCATCCAGTAAAGTAGAAGCTTCTTTAAAGTTCGATATTCAATTTGTGGGATTATCTTCTCAGGTTGTTAGTCATCAAATTCCGATGGTTTAATGATAGAGATAATTTTTTAAGATGTAACTGTTGGCTGTTTCAAGGTAGATTTATTTCTTATGAATATGAGGCATTTTATCACTAAAAAGTATTTCTAATTGTTTTGTTATGGCGTCAGCGAGTTCTTCAGCATTCATAATTGTTACAGCACGCTGATAATAACGTGTGACGTCATGACCAATTCCAATGGCAATGAGTTCAATGGGGGAATGTGTTTGGATTTCTTGAATCACTGCGCGTAAGTGTTTTTCTAAATAATTGCTGGCGTTGACCGATAGTGTCGAATCGTCAACAGGAGCACCATCAGAAATGACCATGAGGATGCGACGTTGTTCTCGCCGTGATAAAAGGCGTTGATGAGCCCAAATTAAAGCTTCTCCGTCGATGTTTTCTTTTAATAATCCTTCTTGCATCATTAAACCTAAATTGCGTCGTGCGCGACGCCATGGGGTATCAGCACTTTTATAGATGATATGGCATAAATCATTGAGGCGTCCAGGATTACGGAGTTTGTTTTGGGTAAGCCATTGTTCGCGCGATTTTCCTCCTTTCCAAGTTTTAGTGGTAAAACCTAAAATTTCAACTTTGACACCACAACGTTCAAGAGTTTGTGCCAAAATATCAGCACAACTTGCGGCGACGCTAATGGGGCGTCCGCGCATTGAGCCCGAATTATCAATGAGGAGTGAAACAACCGTGTCCTGAAATTGGGTGTTGCTTTCCATTTTAAAAGAAAGGGGTTGCATGGGATCAATAATTAAACGTGGAAGCCGTGCTGTATCAAGATATCCTTCTTCAAGGTCAAAGCTCCAGTTGCGATTTTGTTGCGCCATCAAGCGGCGCTGGAGACGGTTTGCTAAACGGCCAACGATGTTTTGAAGATGATTGATTTGCTTATCAAGATAACGGCGTAAGTGATCCAACTCGTTTTCAGAACAAAAATCTGTTGCTTCCAAAATTTCATCAAATTGACGAGTGAAGATTTTATAATCACCAAGTCTTTCCATTTGTTCCGAATCGGAAAAAAGGCGTTTGGGTCTGCTTGGCTTTTCTTGCCAAGGTCCATTTTTTTGCTCGCCGTCAGCTTGATCATTGTTGTTTGATTGTGTCGCTTGTGTTTTTCCGTCGTCTTGCACATCACTTTCTTGTTCAGTGCTGGTTTGTTCTTCACTTTGAGCGTGTTTTTTGTTTTTACTCTCTTCTTCTGCTTGGTCTTGAGGTTCACATTCGTTTTTTAATTTTTTATTGTTTTCACTGTTAGAAGCTTTAGCTTGTTGCACTGTCATTTTGAGTGTAGCAAGCATTTGGCGAACAATCTGTGCAAAAGCTTGTTGGTTGTAAATATGATGTGGGAGTTCATTGAGTTCTGCTGCTGCTTTTTGTTCGAGTTCTTGACGCCACAATTCTAAGACAGGACCTGCTTCTTTTGGAGCTGTGCGCTTTGTTATTTTTTCACGCAATAAAAGTGCAATCGCTTCTTGGATGGGGGCTTCACTTTGGTTGCTAATTTTATGATAATGGGCTCTTTTGTATTTATCGGCGAGCATGATATCAAGATTTTTTGCAAGTCCCTCCATGGCTAAAGTGCCAATTGCTTCAACACGTGTTTGTTCGAGGGCATCAAAGACAGCACGTGCTTCTGATTCTAGTGGAGCAAATTGCATGTGAATATGGTTATCATGCCATGCTTTGCGTAGAGCCATGGAATCACCTAATCCGCGGGTAATGGTGATGTCTTTATTCGTTGCGTATTGAGGTAATTCTGGTAAACGCGCACAACTTTCGCTTAAAGATGGTCGGTTATGACTAAAGGAAACTTCAAGGTTGTTTGTGCCTGCAATTGCACGCATACAGGTGGAAAGTGCTTTTTTAAAAGCTTCAGCATTAAGAGTGTTGTTGGAAGAGTCCTTTGCCAGATTTTTGTTGTCGCCAATGTCGGTAGCCATGAGTGACAGATTCCTTAAGGCGAAACACCATGAACGAGTGATTCGGGAAGTTCTTGTCCAAAGGCGCGTTGATAAAATTCTGCAACAGTGGCACGTTCGAGTTCATCACATTTATTGAGAAAGGTTAATCGGAAGGCAAAGCCGACATCTTGAAAAATTGTTGTATTTTCTGCCCAAGTAATGACGGTACGTGGACTCATGACAGTTGAAAGATCTCCATTGATAAAAGATCGGCGTACCATATCAGCAACATGAACCATTTGTGAAATTGTCTTTTTCCCCTCAGCCGTTTGAAAAGACTTGACCTTTGAACAAATGATATTAACCTCTTTATCATGGGGTAAATAATTGAGTATCGTAACAATAGACCAGCGGTCCATTTGAGCTTGATTGATCTGTTGGGTACCATGATAGAGACCGGTTGTATCACCAAGACCAATGGTGTTTGCTGTTGCAAAAAGACGAAAGGCTGGATGTGGAGAGATGACACGGCTTTGATCAAGTAAGCTTAGTTTTCCAGAGGTTTCAAGAACGCGTTGGATGACAAACATAACATCGGGACGCCCAGCGTCATATTCGTCGAAAACAAGAGCAATATTATTTTGATAAGCCCATGGCAAAATGCCTTCTTTAAATTCAGTTATTTGTAAGCCATCTTTTAAAATGATAGCGTCTTTTCCTACAAGATCAATACGACTTACATGACTATCGAGATTAATGCGAAGACAAGGCCAGTTGAGACGTGCAGCAACTTGTTCAATATGCGTTGATTTCCCTGTACCGTGATAACCAGAAACCATTACACGACGGTTAAAGGTAAAACCTGCGAGAATCGCTAAAGTTGTTTGCTGATCAAAAAGATAATCAGGATCGATATCAGGAACATGGGAACTTTTTGTGCTAAAAGCAGGGATTTCCATATCTGTTTCAATATGAAATAGATCGCGAGCACAAAGTGTAATATCGGGTAAATTTTCAACGGTAAAATTTGTCATTGTGTTTTTGGAAGGGAGGGACGCTATTTATTCATTAGAAAACGATACAAGAGTTAGAGCATTTATGCAATGCTCTATAATGAGAGCCTTAGATGTGAAGGAAGATTTTTACGTATTCTATAATGTTTTGTAAAAAAATAATATCTTGCGCAAATAATGATGGTCTAAATGAAAATGGGCTCATACAAGTACATGTTTTTAGCACAAACCAGACTTTTTTAGCAAATTATAAGCATGTAAAACATCACGAAAGCGCTCTTCCGAAGCACGATTACCACCATTGGAATCAGGATGGTGCTTTTTTACCAACTCTTTATATTTCATTTTGATGTCTTCTGCTGAAGCGTTTGACTGTAGTCCCAGTGTATCAAAAGCTTTTGCTTCTAAGGGCTTTAATTTTCGTGAGAAATTTGAATGCCGCTCAGTAAAAAGCGTGAAGGGATCGCGTATGCGATTTTGATAGGCAGCTGTTCCAGAGCGAATCTTTGCATAATTAGCGGCTGTTTTTTTCGATGTACCATTGCTCAGATCTGTAGGCCATGTCGGACGATGCCCTGTGAGAGCATCCTTTTGAAATTTTGCGATATCTTTATTGCTAAGACCAGAGAAATAATTAAAATTTTTATTATAGGCGCGTACGTGTTCAATACAAAAATATAGATATTGTCCTTCGTGATTTCGACCTGCTGGTGCTTTATGGGACCCTGTTTTTTCACAACCTTCCCACTGACACTGCTGCGCTTCTGGCTCAGCTTTTTGTTTTTTATTTGAGCTTATGCGAATTGAATCGAATAATTTAGATGTTATTGTCATACTCTTGGTTTATGCAAAATTGATTAATTTTACAAGAATTGACTTTTGAAAAATTTGTTTTCACACTTATTTTATTATGAAAAATGTGTGTTTTTGCACGTTCATTTTGTTTGAGGAATGAAAAATGTTTATAGAAACAATAATCAAGAGAAAGCTTCAGGATGCTTTTCATCCGCAAAAGCTTGAAGTGATTAACGAAAGTTATCTTCATGAGGGGCATCCTCATAATGAACATGCTTTTGATGGTAAAGGAGAAACACATTTTCGAGTGAAAATTCTATCTTCTTCTTTTTCTAATATGACACGCGTAGAAATACATCGCGCGATTTATAAAGTTTTACAAGAAGAGTTAGCTACTTGTGTCCATGCTTTGGCACTTGAGGTTGAAACTCTTTAATTTTTTTAATGAGACGTTTTTTAGGAACGGGGATGGGCCTTTTGATAAATTTTTAACAAATGATCTGTGTCGACATGGGTATAGATTTGTGTGGTGGAAAGACTAGCGTGCCCAAGAAGTTCTTGAATCGTGCGCAAATCTCCCCCCCGTGATAAAAGATGGGTGGCAAAAGAATGGCGCAGTGTGTGAGGCGTTGCAGTTTCTGGTAAACCAAGGCTTGCTCGTAAGTTGCGTACAGTTTTCTGAATAATGGCGGGTTGTAGGGGACCGCCTCGTGCCCCGCGAAATATGGGTTGGTTATCCACTAAAGGATATGGGCAACATTTGAGATAATTTTGTACAGCTTCGTAAACAATCTTGATGAGAGGAACAAGGCGTGTTTTTCCGCCTTTTCCTGTTATAAATAAACTTGTTTTTTCAGGATCAGAAAATTGTTCTGGTGTGAGGCTTAAGGCTTCTGATATTCGCATCCCACAGCCATAGAGAAGCATGAGGACAGCGGCATTACGAGCGCTAATCCAAGGTTCATTTTCTAGCTGGTTTTCTTGTTTGACTATGTGAAGTGCTGATTTGATCGCTAAAGGTTTTGGGAGCGATTTTGGATGTTTGGGGCTTCGGATAAGTTGAGCCGCAGGAACATTGACGATTCCTTCACGTGATAGGTACTTGAAAAAAGAACGTATGCCTGCCACTCCGCGGCTTAAAGAGCGAGCACTTACATTGTTTGTACGCCGATAAGCAAGATAAGCACGCAAGTCACTGATGCGTAAATGAGCAAGATCTCTAAGGGTTGGTGTATGGCTTAAGTGTTGACAGAGAAAAGACAAAAATTGCCGCGTATCACGTTCATAGGCTTGCACTGTTTGTGCCGACATACGACGTGTTTGGACGAGACACTCTAACCAATTTTTCCTTGCGTTTAAAATCGCATGGTCAGCTGGAATGAGAGGAATATTTTCATCTTTTCTCTTGTCGTTTTTGATAGGCATTATCTAGTTGAGAGTTTCTTTCTTTTTAGATTTTTCATCGTTAGAATGACCATTCTTGTTTTGGAGTTGCTCTTCACGATTGATAAGTTGCTTTTCACCTTTGAGAGAGAGTATTTTTAAGAGATTGTGCGTTGACATCAAATGCGCAAAAATTAATCCTAAAAAGCCATTTTTATGAAGTTTGGCAAGTTGGCTTGCTGATAATTTATTCAATTTTTCTTCATCAACAACCCAAAAATGTTCCAATTGCGCTGAGAGTCCTTTATCGTTTTTCACATTGATGGATTTTTGGCTTAGAAGATCCATTTCCACAAGAGCATCAATAAACTCAGAGGTTTTCTCCATAGCGATTTTAAAACTTTCAAGAAAACGAATACGTTCTTCCATAAAAGGAGAAATAGAGCCGTCGGAATTAAAAAGTTCTGTTCCTGCAACTTCATTAAACATACCTGACTGTTGATCAAAGCAAACAGAAAGTTCTTTTTCATTGCTAATTTGTGCTAGAACAAAAGGATAGCGACGGACAAAAGCAGGGACATAAGTATTGGTTTTCCAACTTTTATCAGAAGCTATATAGTCATTTTCGTCATTAGAAAGACCGACGAGAGCTGCGGATGTGTAGTGCCGTTTTTTTTGTTCATCTTCGGCGCACATAAATAAAATAGGATAGTCTAGGGCTGCTTGAAAATATTCAGTACTTGCTAAAGGAACCCAGTGAGTATCCTTGGCAAAAGACATATCACTTGGAGGAGCAAATTTTAGATTTTTATGGGAAATTTTGTTGATTGGTGTGATATCTTTGTAAAATAGCATAATATTTGCCATAGGACGTTCTCCTTTATTAATTTGTTTTTGTTACCAAAAAAGGTCTTTTAGAAGATTGTCTCATATGGCAACAAGATTGAATAGAAAACTATAAGATTGAAGGGCTCATTTTTGAGAGATAGTATTTTTGCATGAAGTATAATAAAGAAAAGCTTAAAAATAAAGTCTATCTTGCTATTATTGGTATGCCTCATGGTATAAAAGGAGATGTTTTTGTTAAAATTCTAAGTGCTGAGCCACAGCGCTTCAAGTCCTACAGTACTCTTTATGATGATATGGGGCATTCTTATGAAATTGTAACTCTTCGCATACAAAAAAATAAGGCGATTGTACGTTTTAAAGGGGTAGAAAATCGTGTTATTGCTGAGTCTTTAAAAGGTATTCGCCTTTATGTGATGCGTGATCAATTAATTGATGATTTGAGGGAGGATGAGTTTTATCAAGTTGACTTAATAGGCTTGCGTGTTCAAGATTGTGGGGGAAAAGTCGTAGGTGAAGTGTGTGGTTTCTTTAATTTCGGGGCTGGTGATTTGCTTGAAATGCGTTTGAATACGGGTAAAAGAGTTCTTATTCCCTTTAGTAAGGCAGCGGTACCAGAAATTTGTATGGATTCTGGTTTTCTTGTTGTTGATCCCATGGCAGCTGGTTTAAGTGATAGGGGAGACAATGATAAAAAGGAAATAGCTGGAATCTAAATAAAGATGAAGATAAAAAATAACCGATGAATTTCGTCAATAAAGGGTGGAAAGTGTGGAAATATTAAAAATGCACTTTTGAGCAGATGTTGTAAGCACTTTATCTTGAGATAATCCTGAATTTTTAGAGTCTTTGTTAGTGCAAGTATTTAGAAGGATCGTATTGAATATGGCGCAGATCAAGGAGATTCATATTAACGCTATAGCGTTAAATGGTTTGTCTGTGCTATTAAGAGTCTGTTTAAGAAAATAAGGATGAGAAATAAAATGAAGTTTCAGGCGCGCGTTTTAACCCTTTATCCTGAAATGTTTCCTGGTTTTTTAGGGTATTCTTTAGCAGGGCAAGCTTTAGAGCGCGGAATTTGGTCACTGGAGACGGTACAGATTAGGGATTTTGCTTTGGACAAACACCATAGCGTTGATGATACACCTGCTGGTGGGGGGGCTGGTATGGTAATGCGGGCGGATGTATTGGCGGCTGCTCTTGATTTTTGTCCACAGGATTCACCAAGATTGTTGATGAGTCCACGTGGGCGCCCTTTTGACCAAGCTTATGCGCATAGCTTGGCTCGTGATACGGGTGTAACGTTAGTTTGCGGACGTTTTGAAGGGGTTGATGAGCGAGTGATAGAAGCACGAGAATTAGAAGAAGTCTCTATTGGTGATTATATTCTTTCAGGGGGTGAAACAGCCGCATTGGTTATCTTAGATGCTATTATACGTCTTCTGCCTGGAGTGATGGGGAATGCAGCTTCTGTAAAGAGTGAAAGTTTTGAAAATGGCTTGCTGGAACATCCGCAATATACACGCCCTTCTATTTTCGAAGGGCGGGGTATCCCGCCTGTGTTGCTCTCAGGTCATCACAAAGCGATTGCAGATTGGCGTCAAAGTCAAGCCGAATTGTTAACACGTCAACGTCGCCCTGATCTTTATGCGCGTTATGATAAAAGTCATCAGAAAACTTGATTCATATGATAAGGTGGTGTATTGCATGGCTCTCTTTTTAGAGAGTTTTTTATAAAAGGTTTTCTGTAGTTCCAAAATTAAAATGAAGGAATGGTGTATTCGCTCCTGTGTAAGGCATAGCCTAAAGAGCTCCTTATTCTTAATAAAGGCTTTTTGGGTAAGAGTTGAGCGCTCTGACTGTTCGATAAAGAACATGAAGGATAGAAGAAATGAATATTATCGCACAACTTGAAGCTGAACAATGTGCAAAAATTGAAGAAAAACGCCAATTTCCAGCCTTTCAGCCAGGAGATACAGTCCGTGTCATGGTGCGTGTGACGGAAGGTACGCGGACGCGTGTTCAGGCTTACGAAGGTGTTTGTATTGCGCGTTCAGGCGGTGGGTTGAATGAGACCTTTACAGTACGCAAAATTTCTTATGGTGAAGGGGTGGAGCGGGTGTTTCCTGTTTATTCTCCGTTGATTGAAGGTGTTGAGCTGGTGCGCCGTGGTAAAGTGCGCCGTGCAAAACTCTATTATCTTCGTAGTTTGAGAGGTAAAGCTGCGCGTATCGCTGAAAAGAGAGATTATCGAAAAAAAGCTGAAAGGATTGTTGAGAAAGTAGAAGCAGCAGCTATAAGCACAGATGTTGACAAGCAAGTTGCTGAGTAAAGATTATATCGGCTAAACTTTATGCAAAAGCGGCTTTTATGCCGCTTTTTTGTGTCTTTAGTGATTCGTTTTGTCTTTTTAAAAGGCTTGAAGGGGACATAAAAATGTTTAACCTATCAATTTTTTCCTCTTTTTATTCTTAACAACGGGTGAATTTAGATATCATTGCATATATTGTGGATAATCAAAAAGATAAGTTTAATCTGAAAAAATGCCTATTTATATTTGAGAAAAGATGTTAGACCTTTGACGTGAAGATAAAATTGTATTAGTTTAAAGCGAGTTTTGCGGATTATATCCGTGGAGTAATCGGTTTTTTTATGCGTGACCTTTAATCCGTTATTTGAGACAACCGACCTGTAATATTGGTATCTTGAGATGCCAAACAAGTAAAAACGAGATAATATATTTAGTCGTTTTATGCGGACTTTCTCGTTCATTGCGGTTGCAGTAAAAACCAGGTCAGGATATTTTATGACAGAAATAACTAGGATAAAAGAGCGCCCTCGTTCCCCTCATATAAGTATTTATCGTTGGACGATTACTATGGCTATGTCCATTGCGCATCGCGTTACGGGTATGGCACTTTATGTTGGAATGGTCTTTCTTGCTGTTTGGTTAATTGCTATTGCGTGTGGGGAGGAGACATTCAGAACGGTTCACGAGATTTATAGTTCTTGGTTTGGATTGTTTATCTTGTTTCTTTATACTTTGGCAGGGGTTCATCACATGGTTGGTGGTATTCGCCACATTGTTTGGGATATGATGCCTTGCCTTTTGGCAAAAGAAAAGGCAACAGTTACTGCTTGGGCGACAGTGTTTATCTCTCTTATTGTTACTGTTGTAATTTGGATTATTGGATATAGCGTTGTTTAGCTGGGGGTGAAAAGAGATATGAAAAAAGACTTTCGAACGGAACTTGGAAAAGTACGGGGGCGTGGGAGTGCTCATGAAGGAACAGAGCATTTTTGGCTACAGCGTTTGACTGGGCTTATCAATCTGCCGCTTTTGATATTTTTTATTGTTCTTATTCTTTCGCTTGTAGGTAAGGATTATAGTATTGTGCGTGCACGGCTTGCACATCCTGTTGTGGCTATTTTGATGGGATTAATGACTTTTTCAGTCCTTTATCATATGAAGCTTGGTATGCAGGTGGTGATTGAAGATTATATTCCACGTGAAGGTTTCCGGATATTCTTTTTGACTTTAAATATTTCATTTTGTTTTCTCATAGGTGGTGTCATTATTTTTTCTCTTTTGAAAATTGCATTAGGGGGTTAAACAAGTATGGCGGGTACAGGATCATCTCTGGGTGCTAAAGCAGGTAACGCCCCTTATCGCACTGTAGATCATAAATTTGATGTTGTTGTTGTTGGGGCAGGTGGTGCAGGATTACGTGCAACACTTGGCATGGCGGAACAAGGATTAAAAACAGCTTGTATTACGAAGGTTTTTCCAACTCGCTCACACACGGTTGCAGCACAAGGGGGGATTGCTGCATCGCTTTCAAATATGGGACCTGACAATTGGCAGTGGCATTTATATGATACCGTGAAAGGTTCTGATTGGTTGGGTGATACCGATGCAATGGAGTATTTGGTGCGTAATGCTCCTGCTGCTGTCTACGAATTAGAACATTATGGTGTTCCTTTTTCGCGGACGCAAGAAGGCAAAATTTATCAACGTCCTTTTGGTGGACATACGACACAATTTGGTGAAGGTCCACCTGTTCAACGTACTTGTGCAGCAGCTGACCGTACAGGCCATGCCATTTTGCATACGCTTTATGGACAAAGCTTAAAGCATAATGCGCAATTTTTTATTGAATATTTTGCACTCGATCTTATCATGACGGATGGGGTTTGTACGGGGGTTGTGGCATGGAATCTCGATGATGGTACAATACATCGTTTTTCTGCCAAAATGGTTGTTCTTGCAACCGGTGGTTATGGACGGGCTTATTTTTCCGCGACATCAGCGCATACCTGTACGGGTGATGGTGGTGGAATGGTCGCACGTGCTGGATTGCCACTTCAGGATATGGAATTTGTGCAATTCCATCCTACAGGGATTTACGGTTCTGGCTGCTTAATTACAGAAGGAGCTCGTGGTGAAGGAGGCTATTTAATCAATTCTGAAGGTGAACGCTTTATGGAGCGCTATGCACCTTCCTTTAAGGATTTGGCTTCACGTGATTTGGTTTCGCGTTGTATCACACTTGAAATTCGTGAAGGACGTGGCGTTGGACCTAAGAAGGACCATATTCATTTGGTTCTCAATCATATTGATCCTGCAATCTTGCACGAACGTTTACCGGGAATTTCGGAATCAGCACGGATTTTTGCAGGTGTGGATGTAACAAAAGAGCCTATCCCCATCTTGCCAACGGTTCATTATAATATGGGTGGGATTCCTACCAATTACTATGGGGAAGTTCTCAATCCAACGGCTGATTCGCCTGATCGTATTCAACCAGGGCTTATGGCGGTAGGAGAAGCAGGATGTGCTTCTGTTCATGGGGCTAATCGCTTGGGGTCAAATTCATTAATTGATCTTGTGGTGTTTGGTCGTGCTGCTGCCATTCGTGCTGGTGAAGTTATTGATCGGAATGCAGAAATTCCACCCATCAATGAAGAAGCTGTTGATGAAATTATAGCGCGTTTTGATCGTTTACGTTTTGCGCAAGGGGCGATACCAACAGCTCTATTGCGTGAAAAAATGCAACGTACGATGCAAGAAGATGCGGCTGTATTTCGTACAGAAGATTCTTTGCAACAAGGATGTCAACGGATGAATAAAATCTGGGGGGAATTATCTGACCTCAAAGTCACAGATCGTTCTCTGATATGGAATTCTGATTTGGTTGAAACATTAGAGCTTGAAAATCTCATGGCGAATGCAATCATGACTGTTCATTCTGCGGAAGCCCGTTTAGAAAGCCGTGGCGCTCATGCTCGTGAAGATTATCCAGAGCGTGATGATAAAAATTGGCGTAAACATACGCTTTCACATTTGTCAAAAGAGGGTAAGGTGACATTATCATATCGACCCGTTCATGTGGAGCCGTTAACATCTGAAGCTGATGGTGGGATCGATTTAAAGCGCATTGCACCTAAAAAACGGGTTTATTAAGGGGAGACACGAATTATGGTACAAATTAAGCTTCCCAAAAACTCTCAAGTCAAACCGGGGAAGGTTTGGCCTAAACCTGAAGGTGCGACAAAGCTGACAGAATTTCATGTTTACCGTTGGTCGCCTGATGATGAGAATAATCCTCGTCTGGATACTTATTATGTAGATCGTTCTGCTTGTGGTCCAATGATTCTTGATGGACTTTTGTTTATTAAAAACCATATTGATCCAACTTTGACACTTCGTCGATCTTGCCGTGAAGGTATCTGTGGTTCATGTGCGATGAATATTGATGGAACCAATACATTAGCTTGTACCAAAGGGATGGATGATGTAAAACACCCCATTAAAGTCTATCCTTTGCCTTCCATGCCGGTTGTTAAAGATTTGGTTCCTGACTTGAAGCGCTTTTATGCGCAACACCGAGTCATTGAGCCTTGGTTGCAAACAGTTTCTTCTGAACCTGCAAAAGAATGGTTACAAAGTTACTCTGATCGACAAAAAATCGATGGCCTTTATGAGTGTATTTTGTGTGCGTGTTGTCAGACTTCATGTCCAAGTTATTGGTGGAACGGTGATCGTTATTTGGGCCCCGCTGTTTTGCTTCAAGCTTATCGCTGGATTGCGGATTCACGTGATGAGATGTGTGGTGAACGTCTTGATAATTTAGAAGATCCTTTCCGCCTTTATCGTTGCCATACGATTATGAATTGTGCGCAAACTTGTCCAAAGGGATTAAATCCAGCGAAAGCGATTGCTGAAATTAAAAAACTCATGGTTGAACGCCGCCTTTGAAAATTTACTGATTGATGAAAATAAAGCGCAAGGTAGAAAATTATATCTCCTTTTAGCAATTAAATTTTTAAAAGAAGATCGGCTGCTTATGAGGGTGCAGTAGCTATAATCATTCTAAAAGCAAAGTGATTCCTAAAAATTAAGCAATCTTTGCAATGGCTGAGCAGGGAACGCATAGTTGAATATTACTTTGAAAATTGACTGATTAACGAACAGTAAAAAGAAAAACAGAAAATTGTGCCTGTTTTTTGCGTCTCTTGAGGTTTAATCTCTAAAAATTTATTGGCTTTTATGAGGCGGTTACCATAGTTATTATGGCCTTTAAAAAGGCATTAGTTGTTCGGGTAAATTATATTTAAATAGTGTTCTATGTAAAAACAATAAAATCAATATGCAATGTGTTTTTATTTTTTATTAAATTCGTATCAGAATTTGAACTTTAATGCTGATACAAATATTATTACGCATGTAATTATTCAAATGAAATACAAAGGAGTGATCATTATGACAGTTTGTCATTTTACACTACATTTATTATAATATTGAAAACATTGCGAATATTCAGGAATTAGGAATTTTTGATAACATCATTTATATATTTAAAGGTCATATTTTTTATTTTAAAGATTGGATTGTTAATCGTATTAAAAAACAAAATTTATAGTTCTCAAAAAATGGAGAACGTAAAATCCCTATTTATTGTAGGGATAGCTCATACAGTTAATGGGGAAGTAATTTAAAAATATTGTAACGTCATAGATTTAAATTCATTAAAGAGCAGATAAGATGTTTGAAAAAATAGCAAATTTATAGTTTTTTTAAAATTTAGAAAACGGTAGTAA
Organism: Bartonella sp. TS82HLJMH; assembly: GCF_042193495.1. NCBI lineage: Bacteria > Pseudomonadati > Pseudomonadota > Alphaproteobacteria > Hyphomicrobiales > Bartonellaceae > Bartonella > Bartonella sp. TS82HLJMH. The sequence continues at coordinate 60,523 of NZ_JBHILU010000012.1, forward strand.
GAATTCTAAGAACAGGTGTTGCGAATGTCGAATAAGCGATGTTTATAGGTTCGTTTGAGTTGAATGAATTCAATCATCAAAGAAAACATGTTGTATTTTGATGAGTTTCGTAGGTTTTGATTTTATATGTTTTTATCTATAAAAAATAGAGATTTCTAGGTTTAGGCCTTAATTTATTATATTAGGGTGTTTCAATTTTTTCTTGTATGTATGCTTAAGAAAGTTGCTTAAGCAGTAAAAGTGTTTTTTATTTTATTTTTCAGCATAAAAGATATTTCTTAACATGAAAGAGAGGTTTCCAAGTATTAACGGTATAATCAGTCATTGTTTTGGTATTTATTCTGTTGTGCCGTAAAACACTATCGTATTTAAGATGTGGTAATTAAAGTGGTTAGAAGGTGAAAGCTGCTAGGCGAGAAGGCGTATTATTTGCAGGTTAGTTGCGTGTTAAGAAGCTTCGTCCTTTGAGGTGGTAGGTGGAGTCTGTTAGCCAATTACGTAAACTAGAGCAAAATCTACGTGGACAGGTTTTTAACCTAATCTCTCTTATATATTGTGATAGGAAATTCACATTAATAAAAATCACAACCGGTTGCAGAAAAAAGAAATCATTGCGAAAAAACAAGCGTGCTTGTTTTAAAGTTTTTAATGCTTCTGATTATAAGGGCACGCGAAAATCTTCTGTAGTATCACGCAGACCTTTCATATTCTCGAGCCAAGAATTGTCCATATATCCCCTTCAATCTGATCTTCACGAATTGATGCAAGAGATGGGTACGAGCACCTGTAAGAATAAGCAGACGCAAAGTCAGTTGTATTATTATTGTTGCTTTGCAGAGTGTTTGATAAAAATCTAGAACATTTCTCCAATTTATTGTCGGTTTATTAGTGATTTTATGACGTTGTTTCTCTAAAAGAGCTTTTGCTGTTGCAGCTTTTATCTATCAGATGGGAGCTAAGAGTATTACTTATCATCTCTGTTGGCGTAATCTCCGAAACCGGTATACAGCCTCCTAATTTTTTGGGAGTATGAAGCTGTAAAGGTGCAAACCAGTTTGCATTTTGGTCGTCATTTTTAGTTCAGTTTTATGACTTTCAAAAGCGTCTAGAGTAATGCCTTTTAAATAATAGAGATTACGCATTGCTTCACGCTTTTGTTTCTCTCGTTCTTTAAAAAGATCACAACCCTTATGCAAAACAGAACGCCCCAAAGCAAATACATTTGGCTTGTCAATTTACGCGCTTGTTTTAAAGAACCCTCTCTTTAAAGTTCCCAAGCTCATTTCGCGACAGGGCTTGTGGAGGGTATAAGGGTAAAGTCCCGATGAACAATATAAAATTTGTAGAGCATTTCTATCTTTACACTTCATAAAAGAGCAAGCTGGGCGCCATTATACACTTTGCCAACTCCCAATGTTGCGACAGTTTTTGGCATTTGGGACGGTTTATAAGAGGCATTTTTAGTGCTTTTTTATACAGTTTCATTCTACACGGTTTTATTTATTTGGAATGTGTAAGAGACATGTAATGAGAGAATCCTATGCTACTAAGATCTTTTATTCAACATGCAGAATAATGAATACTCTTTATAAATCAATGTGATGTATCTTAAGAAGAGGGATTTTAAATCTGTGCTTTTAGGAATTTTCGTTTTTTGAGGTGCAGAGAAGAGAGCAGGAATATTCAGAGTAGAGCTTACCTTGTGTAATCTATGGATATCGTCTTTAGGATGGGGATATAAGCCACGTAATATGGTTAGCAAAGCTTGCTTAAGAGAAATTTGGTTGTTTACGAACAGCCGGAGGTTAAGTTTTCGTCCGAAGAAGACGTTGATATGCCACTATACTTTTTATTACCAAATAGAAAGTGGTTTATAGATGCTAAATCGAAATGATAGTTTATTTCGTATGAGGTTTTCCGTATCTGGAGATTGTTTGGTTAAAAAACACATTTATTAATCACTTGAAAATAGCACTTAGAATTTTTAAACGATAAGTTTTGGTCTTGATGACGATAATTGTTTGTGATGATCGAAAGTATCTATTTTACAAAGCTTTCATTGATAGGCGATTCAAAATTTATTCTTTTCTTTTGTTGAAATATTTATTTTATAGCTATTTTTTTTTGCATCAAACATACTTTTATCAAAAGATAAATGGAAACAATGATCAAAGGTAAGAAAATAGAGAGAGCCTTATGTATAATTTGGTTTTCTCGTAAAGTTGTTGTCTATTAACTTTTTTCTTCTTTTATTCATGAAGAGTGTAGAAAATGCATTGGAGAAGTAAAGAGAATAGGAAAAGTTAAAAAATAGCCGTAACTAATTGTTACGGCTATTTTTTGTTTGTATCATATTACCGAGAGAGGAAGTTCCCCTTAAGCGATTTTTGATTTGGCAAAAATCGGGTCGTAAAAGACTTCAGAGAGTTTTCTATCTTTAAAGAACAACACTACGTCAACTGTTGTATAGAGAACGATTTTTATCATTTCTAACTCGAGTTGCCGGCCAATTTCTGATCTTTTAATCAAAGTGGCACATCGTTCAAATGTCTGCAAAGCGCTGTTGGCATGCGTTGTTGTAATCGATCCGGGATGACCAGTGTTGAGTGAATTGAGATATTCCCATGCTTCATTACCTCGCAATTCAGCGAGAAAAATTCGGTCGGGCGACTGACGCATACACGCATCTAGGCATTCTTCAGCTGAAACACGGCCTACATTGTTACCATAAATCATATGTACATGATTGGGATGATTGGGTAGAAAAAGCTCATGAACATCTTCAATTGTGATGATACGCTCCTCTACAGGGACCTTTTCAATTAAAGAGCGAGCAAATGTTGTTTTACCAGATCCTGTCTTGCCTGCAATAATAATGTTGCGTTTGTGAAAGACACATTCTTGTAAAAATTCAAGAATTTTCCCATCACGTTTATGTTGCAAAAGTTGAACTTCAAATGGCTCCAACCGTGTGAAGTCCTGCTTCGATAACAAGTTATTTGCTTCTTTTTCCGAAGGTTTGTTAAAACTTACGTCGGAGAAATCATCAAATGCACCTTCTTCTTTGAGTTCTTCTAACGTCTTAACTATAAGAGAATGTTTACGAATTACAAAAGAAAGAGCACCATCAACGACAGCTGGTGTTTGTATAATTGTACCACGTTGTCCACCAGGCAATAGCACATAATTAATACTTTTGGGAGCCATACCGTTATAGACGATAATAGCTGTAATGAGCGTTTGCAAAAAAGTGGTTGTTAACTCTGGTACGTTATGTACTTGCCAACCCTTAAAGCTTTTCGTCCATACTTCGCAGGGGCGGCAAATCGATAATTCAGTGATCGAGGGATCTTCTAAGAAACAATCAAGCGGTTGTAGAAGCTGAAAAACTGCTTGATCTTTCTGTATCGGGTTAACGTGTGACAAGACTGTAGACATCGCTGAAATCCAGATCACGAGCAACAAAAATATTTACTCGTTCGCCTTGGTTTTTGTAAAGTGTTGGTGTGATATTGATGGAATTTTGAAGAACATCGATTGCTATAGATTCAGCATTCTGAGCACCGTTATTTTGTGAGTTCTCTTTATTTTCTTTGCTGATTTTACTAACTTTTCCTTTTACCCATTCTCCTAAATCACCGATAATGCTTACCATAATTGCACTACCAAATCTCTCCCAAAAGTGTCTGTCAACCCAGCCACCAATACCCGCTTCACCCAAAGGACCTGTGCCAGGTGAGTCAAGATTGACAACAACACCAGAAGGCGTTTCGATGCGTAACCATTGCACAAACACGCGCGTTTGTCCTTGTTGTATGCCACTTTGGTAAAAACCAACGACTTTAGAACCACGGTCAAGCAAAACAACACGACCACTTGTGGAATAAATATCGCGTGTTAAATGACACGTCGTCATTCCGGGTTGTGATGTAATGATCTTTGTTTCTAACGTGCAATCTATTTGCGTTCCTTGCGTAATCAAAAAGTCACGGTTACGAAGTTGCACCGCATGTGATTGACCTAAACGCACAGGCTGAAGGTTATCAAATAATACGCCACTACCTCTATCATTATTCGATGCTTTATTATTTGTATCTGTAGATCCTTCGCTACCACCGCTGTTAAGGCTAGAACTGAGCATACGTTTGCGTGCTAATTCTTCAGAATCTTGGAGCATATGTGGAGGAATGGCTGTTTGAAGAAGCTTACTCAAGGCCGGTGGAATATCCAAGTTTGAATCTTCTATTTGTGTTGATTTTTCTGCTTCTTCTACAATCTTTGGCTCTTCTATAATCCGAGGGACATAGTTTGGTATAATTTGCTGTACTATTTGTTGTGGTTTTTCTTCCTCAACTTCCACGGTATTACGCATTTTAAAAGCTTTCCAAGTCAAGGCAATCGGTATCGTTACTATAACAATAAGTCCTACCACTAACAATGCACGGGTACCTGGAATTGTCGGACGACGTTCAGAACCTAGTTCCGACCCTCCATAAGTACCTTCAATATGTTTTTGCTCGACGTTGTCCAGTTTTGTACCTTTTCCCTCTCCTTCCTTATTGTCAAACATCATTTTCCTCCTTTATTGATACGATAAACCACCGAAGATACTGTCCCTGTTGTGTTTGGTACGCCATTGGGGTCATAGGCTTCATTAAAAACAGCTAGAGCGCGTTTACCAAGCCGTATGAGCCATTTAGGATTGACTTTATGGACGGCGATAATATCATTAGAACTGCCGATAACGGTGCGTGGTATTAAGCTTTCATTGCCTTCAGCATCTACGACATAAATCGATGGCATATCCATGTTAGCGGGAAATTTGAAGTAAGTAATACGCCCATTGTCCCAAGCATTTATCGGAGCAATGTCTTGGTGACCGCTCATGGTATAACTGAGATTATAGCCTTTGACACTTTGGTGAAAACCACGTTCAATCGCAAGGCGTCGGCTATTTTCTTCTGACTTTTCATCATTTGAATCGGGATAATGGAAAGCTAATTCATATGTTGATCCCGCACGGTCATTTCGAAATTGTAGTCGGAATTTGTAACTCCGTTTGTCAGTTACAACGATGAGATTGGTATTGGCAAGTTCTGCTTTTGGTTTAATAAAAATATGCCGCCCTTTATGAGCAAAGGCATAGGCTTCTGAATCGCCAAAGGCATGAGTGATATACTGTTCACCTTCTTCAAGAATAATATGTGTTGCTACACCAAGAACTGTTTCAATTTGAACCACATCGGCTTCGTTATATGTTATATAGCGAATGCGGTGATCATATTGTGAATTTGATGGACTTTTTAGCGCCTGCACAGGTACCGTATAAAGAGAAGAAAACGAAGACAATAGAACAACGAACGCAAGTTTTTTCATAACAATCAATTCCTTAATCATTTAACAGTATTTCTGGGTCAGAACGGTAACTTGTTATTTGAAAACCAAGGGGGTTAAGCAATCGATCAGATGATTTCATGGGTGCACCGACATAGGTGTAACCAATTGTTGCAATCTGGTGCTGTTTTGGTCCGGTAGCAGCACCGCTGCTGTCAAGTTGCTGAGTCGTAAAACGTACAGTTGCTTGACCGAGTCCATTAAGCTGGATTGATCGTACTTTAACTGTGATACGTGCTTTATTGGAAAGCACTTTGTCCCGTGCATTTTCTCCATCATAGATTTTATAATATTCTTGTTGAACAGATGCCGCACTTAAAAGTGCTGTTGTGTCATAGTTCAGTTGAATGGTATCGTAGTCGTAAGTTTCCCGGTTAAGCACATATTGGTTTAGCCAATATCTATCTACAACTTCACCATAGCTTTCTTCGTGTTCACGCATGATTGATATAACATCAACTGCACCCGTCGTATTATCAACGCGCAATACTAGGGGAGTTGGAGCTGGTTGAGAAAATCCAACAACTCCACATATCATACCGAATAAGCCAAAAAGACCAACAGTACTCGCTACACGCCATGCCGTTCTGCGCGACCTTATAAATTCATTGATAAGATCACGTTCTAAGCCACGGCTTTCTTCATAATAACTGCTAAGTTGTTCGGCTTTCACTGGTTTTGCTTGTTTTGTTTTCATCTGTCTCCTCGCTTGATTTCGGCAGGGATTGTTTTATTAATAGGCACACGGTTCCTATCATTGGGCTGTTTTAGCTTTGGTGCTAATGCACAAGCTGACAAAATATTTGCAATCAAAATTATAAGAATGATCGACTTCATTTTAATATGACTCTTTTTCATTGTTATATACATCATGATATTTATTATCATTATTATAACTTTGACACTAAAGTAAAGTGTATAGTTTACGATAATTG
>NZ_JBHILU010000120.1:0-516 GCF_042193495.1 Bartonella sp. TS82HLJMH
CTGTTAAAAAAACTCAATCAAGGTGAATATGAAGCTGTCCCTGCCGAGCTACAGAAATGGACCAAAGCAGGCGGGAAGCGTCTTGAAGGTCTAGCACACCGGCGCGCAGCAGAAACAGGGCTATGGGCAAAAGGGGCTTATGTTTCCTCCAATTATCAAACAGTAGAAATGAAACAACCAACAGGGTTTCTCAAAGCAGAAGCGCTTGCACCGATTATTGGTTCTTTTTCTGGGCTTGGTGGTTTGTTAGCAGGCAATGGCCCCATCCAATGGGCTTTGGCAACCATTATGGTTTTAGCCGCATGTACTGGCATTTTCTTTGTTGCTAAACGCTTTCAGGAGCACCGCCTATGATCTTATGGATGAAAAGAAATCTGATGGTTACAGGTGCGGCTTTAGCCGCTTTTTTTATTGCATTAGCAAGAGCATTTACTCTTGGGAAAAAGAGTGAACAGAAAAAGCAAACAGAAAAAGCTTTAAAAGCAGCCACAACACGTCTGGAGGTGGAAAGTGAAG
>NZ_JBHILU010000121.1:0-512 GCF_042193495.1 Bartonella sp. TS82HLJMH
AGAGGCATCGGTTGTTGCAGGGAGTGCTAAATCAGATGCTGATATTTCCCCATCATCTTCTTGGTTTTTACGCCGCTTGCCGATTTGCTTATCAGAACACACCGCAAAGCAACGCAAGGGCACTTGTGCATCGGCTGTCCATTCACGGATACTTTGTGACATCAAGGCAAGGGAAGGCACCAAAAACAATACACTCTTACCAGTTCCTGCTATTGTTTCTGCGATCTTCAAACTGGTGAAAGTTTTCCCCGTTCCACATGCCATAATCAGCTTGCCACGGTCTGCTTCTTGTAACCCTTCACAAACCGCTTTGAGTGCTTCTTTTTGATGATCTAAAAGCTTTTTTTTCGGTTTCTCTTTAAGGATCGCTTCCCCTTTTTCTTTATATGCCCCCCAATCAATTTGGCTGTTTTCCAAATCAAAAAGATTAATCCGTTGGGGGCGGATTTCTTGTCCCTCACAAGTCAGTTCAACATTATCACTCCAATCTGTTTCGGTGCTATCAACCAGAA
>NZ_JBHILU010000122.1:0-509 GCF_042193495.1 Bartonella sp. TS82HLJMH
TCTTTGCCATCAGAAGTAAGGTAGTGACGTATTTCAAACATGATGTATATTCGTTTATAAACGAATATTTGTCAAGAAAGAAATTAAAAGTTGAGAAAAAATCTTCTTTTATTCCAATGAAAAAGTGACATGAAGCTTAACCAAGCTATCTTTCCGAATGAGAAAGATGTCAATTTTTTAATCCAGCTCTGCTTTTTGCGGAGCTTTTTTTATGGAGAAGCATATGCGAAAAATATCATCAGAAGGGCTAGCACTTATCAAACAATGGGAAGGCTTGCGTTTAAACGCCTACAAAGATACCATTGGGGTGTGGACAATAGGCTATGGACATACAAACAATGCTGGAAAGCCTTTTGTTTATGAAGGCATGACCATCACGGAAAAGCAAGCAGAAGAACTTCTTTGCCAAGACTTAAGACAATTTGAAAATGCCGTTGAACGCGCTGTTACAGTTTCATTAACAGATGAACAATTCGCGGCGTTAGTGTCGTTTTGCTATAATGTAGGAA
>NZ_JBHILU010000123.1:0-503 GCF_042193495.1 Bartonella sp. TS82HLJMH
CTGTTTCGCAATGAATTGTCTGTTATTGACCGTGCGCTTTTTGTCCAGACTTACCGCGAATTGTGGGAAAAGAAGTACGGGGAGATTCAACGTGGTGGGGACCACGGTAATCAATATACAAAGGACAAAGTGGCAAAGGGACAAGTTGTCCCTTTGCCAAATGATGGTTCTTCAAAGCATCATGAAACTGGGTGTGAAGGAGACAAAGTGGCAAAGGGTCAAGTTGACCCTTTGCCAAATGAAGGTGATTTAAATGGCAAAGTGCAAAGTTTGCACTTTGCTACACATGTCGCCGATAGGATTGGTTTATCAAAGGAGTCTGTGAAACGTCTCAATCGCATTTCCCAGCATCTACAGCCAGAATTACGCTCTGTTTTGCGGGGGACAGCATTGGCAGATAATCAAGCGCAATTGTTGAAATTAGCCAAGATGGAGCCGGTTGCGCAACGGCGTGTGGCAATTGCTTTGCAACAGGTTGAGGGGGATTTACGGCGGGCTGTTGA
>NZ_JBHILU010000013.1:0-61661 GCF_042193495.1 Bartonella sp. TS82HLJMH
TTACTTTTTTCAAAAATAAAATATCGTAAACAACTGGTTGTATTTCAATACATTACACTAAAATAAAAATAAAACTTCCTTGCTAGATAACAGCGGCTTTCAGATTATAATACCCCTCCCCTCACAACGATTGCAATTTTTCTTACATATCACAATGATGTCATGTAAAAGACTAAGGATAGAGTACATACTATAATCACCATTGCATAAACCTCTTACACACTTTATGCTTTGCCATGAGAGTAAAAGGAAGATGTCAATGTCATCTAAACTGACGCGTAACCAGACATTGGTTTTAAACACTTTAAAAAATGCAAAAGGGCCTTTAAGTGCTTATGCGATTCTCAATCAATTACGCGAAGAAGGTTTTCGTGCACCTCTCCAAGTTTATCGTGCGTTAGAAAAACTCGTACAGTTAAAGTGTATTCATCGTCTTGAAAGTGTAAATGCCTTTATGGTCTGTTTACACCCTGAAAACTGTCAACATGAACTTACAACGTTCATAATTTGCGAAAACTGTGGCACAGTCAATGAAATACAAAATCAAACGATTGTATCGAGTTTAAAACAGATGGTTCAAGCTGTTGACTTCCAAGCCCACAAAAGCACCCTAGAAGTACGAGGTCTTTGTAAAAAATGCATAACAAAATAAGACCTTGAACTTGCAAGTTCATATTTTTAGCATTATGTTTCAAAAATTATCTTATTGCTTGAAAAGCTCTTATCGTCCTTGCATGTATATCACCCTAGTCTATAGTGATGGGTTTATTATACTCAGTGGAACATAAATATTGAAAGTATAAAATCATGTCCGTAGCTGAGACAATTTTTTCAACCAAAAATTTCAATAAAACGCAACAAAAGAAAGCAATCAAGGCTCTTCTTATTGTCTTTGCACTTTTTGTGCTTTGGTTTAGCTATAAGTGGATAACGCAATGGCGTTATATGCTCGCCACTGAAGATGCCTATGTGCAAGGAGATATAGCAGCTATTGCGACTAAATTAAATGGATATATTGCAAAAATTGCCATTAAAGCCAACCAAGTTGTAAAAAAGGACGATGTTTTATTTTACCTAGACAATGGTGATTATCAAATAGCCTTGGATCAAACAGAAGCGCATCTTAACACACAGAAAAAAACACTTCTACGCATTGATGCACAAATCACAGCCGCTCATAGTGCTTTAGATGATGCAAAAGCACAAAAAGAAGCCGCTTCAGCCATAGCAACCAATGCACAACTCAGCTTAAAACGTGTAACAGAACTGAAAAAAAATCGTTATGCTCCTCAATCCGATGTCGATGATGCCAAATCAGCTTATGAACAAGCCATTGCGAATGTTAACAGAGCGGATGCACAAATAGCTGCAGCACGTGCAAATATCCGAGTGCTAGAAGCGCAACGAAGTGAAACGGAAAGCCAAACAAAGAGTTTAGAGCTCACGCGTGAAAAAGCACAACGTGATCTTGATTCGACTATTATACGAGCACCATTTGATGGAGTTATAGGAAATTTAACAGCAAAAACAGGAGATTTTGTTGTAAATGGCCAACGTCTTGCGGCGTTAGTCCCCATACATGCACTTTATATTGAAGCAAACTATAAAGAAACACAGTTGCAAAATATTCACCCAGGACAAAAGGCTTATATTGCTATTGATGCCTTCAAAAAGGAATTTTTTACAGGAAAAGTGCTTTCTATTTCGCCCGCAACAGGCGCTGTTTTTTCTCTTTTGCCTCCACAAAATGCTACTGGTAACTTTACAAAGATTGTCCAGCGCATTCCCGTACGTATTTCTATTCCAGAAGAAGTCTTAAAAAACGGACATATCCGAGCAGGAATGAGTGTTTCAGTGAAAGTTGATACACGTACAAAGCCACAAGATAAAAGTCTCTTATAACAAAAAAGTAGAAGATCTTACGATGACATCTTCCATACCAGAGCCTATACAGTCTCACGAACGCATCGAATTGCATAAAATTGTAGTTTTTATTGCTATGTCTTTTGGCATGTTTATGGCAATCTTAGATATCCAAATCGTTTCCTCTTCTTTAGCTGAAATTCAAGCAGGTCTTGCAGCAAGCTCTGAAGAAATTTCATGGGTTCAAACCTCCTACCTCATCGCTGAAGTCATCATGTTGCCGCTTTCTGGATTTTTAGGACGATTACTTTCAACACGTGTTTTCTTCACCTTATCAGCTATCGGTTTTACGATTACTTCTGTTCTTTGTGCAACGGCAACATCTATTGGAGAGATGATTGTGTATCGCGCGCTACAAGGTTTTATTGGTGGTGGAATTATCCCTAGTGTTTTTGTTGCCTCCTATGTTCTTTTTCCTCCTTCCAAACGTCCTATTGTTACTCCTATCGTCGGACTGGTCGCAACATTAGCCCCTACCATTGGTCCAACCGTGGGAGGCTACATTTGTCATCTCTCATCATGGCATTGGCTCTTTCTCATCAATGTACCCTTCGGGATTATCATCTCAATTCTCGCTTGGAAATTAATTGATTTTGATAAAGCTGATCCCTCTTTAATGAAGAAATTTGATTGGTTAGGCCTCATTTCTATGGCTACTTTCTTGGGAACTTTAGAGTATGTTCTAGAAGAAGGAGCACGTCATGATTGGCTGAATGATAGGCTGATTCGGGATTTTTTCATTATCATGATTCTTGCTGCAGCCTTATTCTTCTGGCGTGCTTTTACAGCAAAAGAACCCATTGTAGATCTCTCTACTTTTTCTAATTTTAATTTTTCAGCTGCATCCATTTTTTCCTTTGCACTGGGAATAGGTCTTTATGGACTCACATACCTTTATCCTGTCTATTTAAGCCAAATCCGCCATTATGATGCCCTCATGATTGGAGAAACATTGTTTCTTTCAGGATTCGCCATGTTATTAACTGCTCCGCTTGCTGGATTTCTTTCAGCACGAATCGATGCACGTTTAATGATGGCAATAGGACTTTTGGGTTTTGCAATAGGCACTTGGATGGCGAGCTCTATCACAGATAACTGGGATTTTTGGCAGCTCTTTTGGCCACAAGTTTTCCGTGGTGCTTCTGTAATGTTATGTATGGTTCCTGTTAATAATATTGCCTTGGGAACACTCCCGCCAGAACGAATGCAAAATGCTTCTGGACTCTTTAATCTCACACGGAATCTAGGTGGTGCTGTAGGGCTTGCCATTATCAGCACTCTCATGACAAAACGCACAGACTTCCATTATGAACGAATAGCTGAAACGCTTAACCACGCAAACAGACAAGCAACTGAAATGCTTTCAAAGCTTACTTTATTTTTCAAAACAGAAACCTTTGATTCGTATACTCTTGCTCTTTCTCAATTGTTTGGTATGGTACGCATACAAGCAACGATTATGGCTTTTAGTGATATTTTCTTTATCATAACCATTATCTTTGGTACTTTGACTTTTATGACCATTTTTCTTAAAAAAATACCACCTCTCATGGATTCACCACCAAGTCACTAAACTTAATTAAAATTGAGAAATATTTTTCATCCTTATCACTTTCCTCGCTTCTTATGCACTTTATCTCTTCTCACGAGACAGTATAAATTAACTTCTGATTCTAAATGATTCTTCTGATAAAAATTCTTTTCAATGCGAGCTCTTTATGCATTTAAAAATAACTTCTCGTATACAAAAATTATCTTAGATGATATAAACAAAGAACTTATCTAAAGTGCTCTACACCATAAAGATAAAGCAGCTATTTCTATAAAATTTTTGATTTATGACCATAGGGCAAAAACATTAAAACAATATTTGCGTCTGTCATTAAATCTGTCATCTATTTATCCCCCTTTTTACGCTACTATCCTCATAAAAACTATGCTGTAAGATTCTTTGCCCTTCACTCTTTGATTCTCACACGAATATTTATAAAAGATTGATGATTCTTGTGAATTTTATTCACGCCCCTATTTCCCTTATAATATGTAGGATAACGTTTTTTGATTCTAAATGAAAAATTTTACATGAGAAAATCATTTTGTATGAGATACTTTCATGCCAATTACAAAACGATTAACCTTTATAGCAAAAAAGTGATGATATATTTTTTTCAAAAAAAGCTGCCTTTGAACATGTAATTTTATTTTTTTACACTCTTTTAAAAAAGCTGATACTTACAATTTTGATTCTACTGCTGCATACTTTTCTTTCTTAAGCCCTTTCTCTTTCAACAAGCGCTAAAGTTGTATAAAATTTCTCGAAATGTCTCTCTATTGAACCAATCACGACTATTCCCTTGTACATAAAAAGCAGAGAGATAAAACTGTTTAAGAAAAAAGTAAAATATCCAACCGTTTTGATGCAAGGTCTACCAACGATATTGAAAACTGAAAAACTGCATGATGATACCTGCTTTAAAAGAATACAAGACCACTCAAAAATCCGGTTCCTTTAATATTATAAAATAGGACGCTATTCCAAAAAATGAGCTTGAAATATATTCCTACTCACTTAACTGAAATTATCAAAAATAAGAAATCAGCCCCATAAAGAAAAAGTCATATAATAAAATCGCAATACCACTCCCCAAAACTTTGTACCACTAAATACTTTGGCACTCGTCAAAACAGTATGCTCTCCTCAATGCCAACTGTTGAAAAACAAAATAAACACTATCTTCAAGCCACTTTATGATGCTGAAAACGATTTGAAACTTCTCGTTCTCCACTAGGAACTAAAGTGCCATAACACCCAGCAAGATAATGTGGTATCAGTTCCAACGCTTGAAAGCGATGCTTTTCATAAGGACCAGGCATTGCCAAATTTTCTGTTAAACTATTTGAAAAGCCAAAACGTTGATAAAACTCAAAATCCCCTACCAGCAAAATGGCGCCATATCCTAATTTTTTTGCTGTTTCAATTGCATGGCGGACTAAAATTGATCCTATTCCCATACCAGCAAATTCAGATGCGACAGCCAAGGGGCCCAAAAGTAAAGCATGTTGTGTTTTATTTTTTCCTTTAGAAAAAGACACATGCCAAAGACGGACACTTCCCACAAGCTCTCCAAGCGCATTTTTAACCACAAAAGAAAGTCCTTGAGCAGCTAACCGACCACGACGTAAAGCCTCTGATGATTTACGTTTACGTCCATACCCCATCGTTGAATCAAGCAAATTTTCTCGATAAGGCTTATCTGCTTCTTGCTCCAATAAAAGTGTAAAACATGCCCCATCTTTTGTTTGAAAATTCATCATGTTCATCTCAAGAACCGCCCTCTTATAGCGCCATGACGAGCATAGCAAAAAGTCTAAAAAACCTATAGTTAAAAGGAAACCTCAAATCACATATGATCGTAAAGGCTCAAAACCATTAAAAGCAACCGATGCGTAAGTTGTTGTGTAAGCACCCGTTCCATGAATCAATATTTCATCTCCTATCGTTAAGGATAGAGGAAGCGGATAAGGTGTTTTTTCATAGAGAACATCTGCCGAATCGCATGTTGGTCCAGCCAAAATACAAGGCTCCATAACCTTATCATCATGAGGTGTCTCAATAGGATAACGAATGGCTTCATCCATAGTCTCAGCAAGACCATTAAATTTTCCAATATCAAGATAAACCCATCGTACATTATCATTATCAGCTTTTTTGGATATCAGAACCACTTCTGTACGAATAACACCAGCATTGCCAACCATCGCTCGCCCAGGCTCAATAATCGTCTCAGGGATACGATTACCAAAATGCTTTTTCAATGAATCAAAAACTGCTGTACCATAAGCTTGTTCTGTAGGGACATCTTTCAAATAACGCGTTGGAAAACCGCCCCCCATATTCACCAACCTCAGCGAAATGCCTTCTTGTTCCAAACGCTTAAAAACTGTAGCAGCATCCGATAAAGCACGATCCCACGCACTCAGATCAACCTGCTGAGACCCAACATGAAAAGAAACACCATAGGCTTGTAAACCTAATTGGTGTGCCCGTCTTAAAACATCAACCGCCATAGCAGGGACACAACCGAATTTGCGTGACAATGGCCACTCTGCACCTTTTCCATCAGTAAGAACACGGCAAAAAACACGTGTTCCTGGAGCAACACGCGCAATTTTTTCCACTTCTTCAACACAATCAACTGCATAAAGTGAAACACCCAATGCATATGCTCGTGCAATATCACGTTCTTTTTTAATCGTATTCCCAAAAGAAATACGCTCTGACGTTGCTCCTGCTTTTAAAGCCATTTCAATTTCTGCAACAGAAGCTGCATCAAAAGAAGATCCTAAAGAATTCAGCAAACGCAAGATTTCAGGTGCTGGATTTGCCTTTATTGCGTAAAAAATACGAGACTGCGGCAGAGCTTTTTCAAAATTTAAATAGTTGTCACGAACAACATCAAGGTCAACAATTAAGCATGGACCTTCAGAACGATGTGTTGCAAGAAAATCGCGAATACGTTGCGTTGCCATCTGCAATTCTCCTTGAGGGAAAGCTCCCCCACTCTATGCTTGGACAGCCAAAGCTGCCAAAAGCTAAAGGACAAAAAACACACAACAACCATCCCCATTCTGATTACAAAAAACCAGAAATTAGCATTGCATGCAGCGAAAGAACAGCGCGAAGCCGCGTTATTCTATTTTATCTGCCTTTTTGATTGGAGTTGAGAAAACCACTTCCGCACTGAAGGCAATGAGGTGTGCCTCTATAGTTATCCCAGCATTTAAAACTGGAAGACACCAGAAAGGCCCGCACCGTCGTTGCTTCAAGATGTCCTCATTCTTGCAATTGGCTGTAAGAATGACTGGAGCGGTTAGTTCCAGGTACCGTACCGGTTAATCTCACCATTTGAGAACCAGCGGACACCCACAGGCACGTGCGACTTTGGGCAATGCATCCTATAAAACGAATTCTTGCTCATTTCAATCATTTTTTTAATTTTAAACATTTTTTAATTCTTAAAGATAAAATGATGCGAAAAAACAACTCTCTCCTCCACCAGACAAAGCTATCTATCCGCTTTCATGAGATGACACCCCTTACATTATCCGTGCAACATAAATCACTGTCTTGCCTTTAAAGCCCCTCGTTTCTTTGCCCTATTCTATCTCCTAATATGGCCCATAGAAAATAACGCAAAATAAATTACTCAACACATTAATTTATAATGATAATTTATTATTTTTCCCTTAAACAAAAATCTCATCATAAAATTCTCTTATTTCAACCCTCTTACAATGAATCAATTAAGATCATTCTTTTGCGCATCACAAATAAAAAACAATTGAAAAAAGAGGAACCTCTTATATATCCTTTAAAATGCAAGGATGACCAACATTGAAAACTGGGGAAGTAACAACTGAAGCACCATTATCTTTAAAGATAACGATGTCTTTCCTCCAACCAATACCATTATCTTTCTTATTTACATCCTAAAAAACATCCCTGTTTCCACATTCATTTCACAGCATCGCTTAAGCAAGATATCATGAAAATTCCCCGTATAATATAGCTTGTGTAGTATAGATTAACGACATCTCACCCTCTTTATACTTATGAAATTACAAACCTGTACCCCCATTCTATCTGCCAACTCCCAATATTGCAAAAACTCCTACATTGAAATGTTTCATAACACCTTATCTAAAATGATTTTTGTCCATACGTTTCTCCCATTTGTAACGTACAAGTGAATGAGTTTTACGTGATTCGTTCTCATCTAATCTGAAAGCAATGAAGTTCACAATATTTAACTCTTTTATTCAAATAAAAATAATTTATCATTATAAATTAATGTATTATATTAAATTCTGGAATCATAAACTCCTATTATCATTTTATTTTTGCCACCTAGCATCTGCTTTTTCATCTCCTTTTATTAATCACATCTTATTCATACGCTTTTCTCTTAAGCTATAAATCTCCCTCCCCTGCACTGTTGGTAAAGAGAGTTTCTATTTTAAAATGAAAAGTATTTAAAAACTCAATCCTATAAAATGTAAGGAGAGCAAACGATCTATCATGATTATTTATAAATCAAATAATTTAACATAGACAAAAAGACCGAATAATATCCGGTCTTATAAAATATTTTCTACTAATATCAAAACACTCTTTTCTCTTAAATTTAAGAGAAAAACGCTAAAATTTACAGCCCTACACTGCGCTATCCTTATGTCCCTTGATGAGAATCAATTGCACGCAACTTCAACAATTGAAACTGCCTATGGCGCTCACGAAAGCGCTCTCTATCGGCTTCACTACGCGTGTTATAACAAGCATCACAGGAAACACCTTCCTCATAATGAGGCGATAATTTGCTTTCAGCATTGATAGGGGAACGACAAGCGCGACATAATTCGCGTCCACATTCTTCAAGACCATGTTGAACAGAAACACGCTCATCAAAAACAAAACACTCACCCCACCATAAACTTTCTTCTTTTGGAATTTTTTCTAAATATTTTAGAATACCTCCTTTTAGATGGTACACCTGCTCATAACCAAGTTCACGAACATAAGCTGTTGATTTTTCACACCGAATACCACCTGTACAAAACATAGCAATTTTCTTTTTCTTCTTTAAATCAGCTTCATGTTGACGCACCCATTCAGGAAATTCGCGAAATGTTTTAATCTGCGGATCAATTGCTCCTTGAAAACTTCCAATTGCATATTCATAATCATTACGCGTATCGATCAAAATTGTCTCTTCATCTTGAATAAGAGCATTCCAATCTTCAGGATCCACATAAGTACCAACAACTTTTAGCGGATCAACACCTTCAACCCCCATTGTCACAATCTCTTTTTTCAACCGCACTTTCATGCGATGAAAAGGCATTTTTGATGCCCATGAATATTTAATCTCCGGCGTTTGAAACACTGGCTCAGCCGTAATAAAATCCACCAATGCCTCAATCGCAGCACAAGAACCAGCAACCGTTCCATTAATTCCCTCTTGTGCTAAAAGCAGAGTGCCTTTGATATCCTTTGCTTGACATAAATCCTGCAAAGGTTTTTGTAATTGATGATAATGCTTCAAATCTGCAAAGCAATAAAGTGCAGCAACTTTAAAATTCTTTTCCATGTGTTTTGCCATAACGCGCGTTTCATTCAATTTCAAGATTTATTCATATACTCTTTAACATATTGTGCTTTATCAAACGATACAAATAATATCATCTCCAAGAAGAAAAAATATCATGTGCCAAAAAAGAGAAAAGCTTTTACTATATCTCCAAGGACAAACTGTTATACCTGTTTTGCTCATTGACAATCTACAAAGTGCCGTACCCTTAACACGCGCTCTTGTCAAAGGCGGATTAAAAACAATTGAGATCACCTTGCGAACACAAAATGCCCTCAAAGCAATTCAGAAAATTACACAAGAAGTCCCTGAAGCAATTGTTGGAGCCGGAACAATTCTCAACACAACACATTACGAAAAAGCCGAACAAGCTGGAGCCAAATTTATTGTAAGCCCCGGATTATCAAATGAATTAATCAATTGTGCAAAAAATAGTGAAATTCCCCTTCTTCCCGCTGCAATGACCCCAAGTGAACTCATACAAGCATTAAACAAAGGCTATTCATATCTCAAATTTTTCCCAGCTGAAGCCGCTGGAGGTATTTCCTTCATCGAAGCTTTAGCATCTCCCTTCTCTGATATCCGATTTTGCCCAACAGGCGGTATTACACAAAAAAGTGCAACACAATGGCTCCAACTGCCTAACGTCTTCTGCGTTGGCGGTTCTTGGATAGCACCCCAACAACTCATTGCAATAAATGATTGGGATTCGATTACTGCATTAGCATATACTGCATCGCAACTTCCCTCTCCCTCGAAAAAAGCTCTTTCTACAATATAATGTAAAATGCAAGAACATCAGCCCCTTCAACAAAATCAAAGCTTTCACACATCCTTGCGCAATCTTTAACATTGTCATAAAACCACAAATCATCACCCGATCTTCATCGAGATGAATTTAGGAGAGTGCTATTGTTTCAAAGCCGCTTGTTTCAAAAAAGCATCCACTCTCTATAACAGTCGTAGCACGCCCCATATGCTCAGAAAGCTCACGAGTGGTCATAAAATAAAATTTCAGCTGTTATGCATGTGCCCCAATGAGTGGATCTTGTTGCAAAGAGGAAACAAGATCTTTTGCATAAACTAACTCACTCTGCTCACGCGTTGTTTAAAGTAAGGACAACTTCTGAAAATTTTTCATAAGTATCAGGATCACGAATAAAGCTTGCAAAAGGAAAAAAACCGTACCGGTTTGAAAGAAGATAAAGCATCAACTTCCCCACTCATTATCCCACAAAAGCGCGCTCTACAACATAAGTAGCAGGAGCATTATTGGCCCCTTCAACAAGACCAAAACTTTCACACATCCTTGCACAATCTTTTAACATTGCCATGGAACCACAAATCATCACCCGATCTTCATCAGGATGAATTTTAGGAAGGCCGGTTGTTTCAAAAAAGCACCCGCTCTCCATAACAGTCGTAATACGCCCCATATGCTCAGAAGGCTCACGAGTAGTCATAGGATAAAATTTCAACTGTTGTGCATATGCCCCAATGAGAGGATCTTGTTGCAAAGAGGAAACAAGATCTTTTGCATAAACTAACTCACTCTGCTCACGCGTTGTTTGAATAAGGACAACTTCTGAAAATTTTTCATAAGTTTCAGGATCACGAATAAGGCTTGCAAAAGGAGCAACCCCCGTCCCAGTTGAAAGAAGATAAAGCCGTTTTCCAGGAATAAGAGCATCAAGAACCAGTGTTCCTGTAGATTTTTTACGCATGAGAACTATATCACCAATTTTAATTTTTTGGAGATGCTCGGTTAAAGGTCCCCCTGGAACTTTTATCGAAAAAAACTCAAGCTGTTCATCCCAAAAGGGACTTGCAATCGAATAAGCGCGATAAACCGGCTTTTCTGCATTTGGCAAACCGATCATAACAAACTCACCCGAACGAAAACGAAAACTGTCCGGGCGATTCAAACGGAATTTAAATAACCGATCTGTATAGTGACAAACCTCTTGGACAGTAAGGGCGAACACATTCTCAGGAATCGGAAAATTTGCAACGCTGCTGATGTTTGACGGAACATTGGTAGCAGACGTATTCATACTCTTCCCCATATCTTTATTGAACGTTAAATTTCGAATCCTTGACGTGATATAGTACTTGCATAACCATCTGCCAACAATTTTCTTAAAACAAAAATCTCAAGATTAACACTTTATTAAACGAATGAGGAAAATACGAATACAAATCACATTCAAAGAAAAATAAAAACATTGCATATTAAACAATCACGGTACTCTTTTCCCCTTTAACACATAAAGCATATTTCCATTGTAACGCTATAACACTCTCTCGCTTAACAAAACTTATGACCCAAAACCTTCAAATAAGAGAGATAAAATTTTTGTTGATTGAACGATAACTGCACGAATCTCCAACAAGATTTCCGACATTCCATCTATTGTTTTCGTTACTGACCTTTTTACACTGCGTTTTCCATAAATATCCATAAATAAAAGAGTCTAACGCGCTCTATAAGCGATAAAATTGATTTCACTTAAAACCAATCAAACGATAGAAAGTAAATATTGGATACCCAATCCATCTTGAAAACCAACAATATCCAAATCAACGGGTTTTCTAAATCAACAGTTTTTAATGTATCAGAAAGTGTTTACACACTGTTTTCCATTTAACAAAAATAACTTTAAGTGCATGAGAGACATCCAAAATTGCACAGATAAGTGATCTTCCCCCCATGATAGAAAACTTGTCATGCATTGATTTAGAGTGGTTAATTTAATCATTTTACCTCCTCTGAATAAGCAACCAATGCATGTTTAATCAAAACAATCGCACCAGCAACAACAGCCTAATCTTGCACTCTTCAAAATGATACAATACAATAAACTATGTTTTATTTTTTTATATGCCTCAACTAGGGAAAATAAGTAAAAAACAAAAGTCTATGTTTTACAAATTATTAGAAGATACCGTGTTGCTAACAACACAAATAAAACTAAAATATCTCTTATATCCAGAGTAGCATTTTACATAAAAAACGACTTTAAGGGCGCATAATTCAGTATAAGCTCCTTATGATTTTGACCATAGAAAATAGTGTCTTTCCCTAATATCGTAAAGAACCTCAATGAAATAACCAAAAAATTCCGTATTTCACGAACACAGATAAGCTTTTAAAATGAAAAAATCCGTTAATGATGAAATCAATACATCACTCTATGTAGCTGTAGCAACCATCGATGTCAGTGCCATTGTTTCCAATTATATCACTTTAGCCAAACGTGTAGCTCCAACGGAATGTTCAGCAGTTGTAAAGGCAAATGCCTATGGATTAGGAGCTCACAAAATTGCTCCTGCCCTTTATCAAGCTGGTTGTCGCACTTTTTTTGTCGCCCAAATCATAGAAGCACTCCAATTAAAAAGCATTTTACCATCAAATGTCACGATTGCCCTTCTGAATGGACTTCCACACTTAGCAGAAGAGTTTGTCGCACAATCTGGTATTGTTCCTGTTCTAAACTCTTGGAATGCCATTGAAAATTGGCAAAAAATTTGTCAAAAAAAAGATAAAAAATTTCCAGCAATTGTTCAAATCGATACCCATATGAACCGATTAGGACTGGATCAAAAAGAATTACAAAAACTCATCAAACACCCTACAATTTTCGAAAAAGCAGAAATAAAATATATTCTCAGTCATCTTTCTAACGGAGAAGATGATACCCACCCATCCAATTATGCCCAATTGGCTACTTTCAAAACTGTCCTTGCGCAATTACCTGCTTGCAAAGTTTCCTTTGCCAATTCTGGAGGTATCTTTCTAGGATCAGATTTTTATTTTGATCTTGTTCGTCCAGGCATTGCACTTTACGGAGTTGATCCGCGGGGGAAATACCCGTCACCCCTGAAACCTGTTTTAAAACTTGAGGCCCAAGTCATTCAAAACCGCGTTGTTGATATAGGCACACCTGTTGGTTATGGAGAAAGCTTTATAACCAACAGACCAAGCACTCTTTCAACCATTTCTATAGGCTACGCAGACGGCTGGCTCCGTGCTCTTTCGAATAAAGGAACAGTTTATTTCAACGGGTACAAACTTCCCATGGTTGGGCGGGTTTCTATGGATTCCATTATTGTAGATACGACCGATCTTGATCAAAAACCTCAAACAGGTGACTGGATAGAACTCATTGGACCCCATCAAACACTTGAAAAAGTATCTATAGATGCCAATACGCTTCCCAATGAAATTCTAACATCTCTTGGCTCCCGCTATAAATACATTTACATATAAAAACTCTTTAAAGAAATAAATTGATAAAAATCATCATTTTAAAAATAGAGGTTTTTTACGAAAGATTTTACAACAATCAATCACATAGAATGATCATAGAGACCGCACATGCACAGAAATCTCAAAATAGACAAGTTGATGAACTGTTTTATGGAAGTAGCTTTCACCAAAAATACAAAAGCTTAGCCTTTTCCCCATAAATTGATAAAAAAGAATCTACTGCAAAGTTTTTAAAATTAATTGCCCAATTAAACCAAAATATTAATTCCCTATACATCAAACAAAACATCCAGTCTCGTAAGTTTCTGTTATTTTCAGCTTTGTTCATAGTGGAGCAATCAAAATCATTCGCTTGTATACTACAAACTGGACCATGTGTAGATAAAAATGATTTAAGAAAAGAATAATACCTCTTATAAACCATCTCAAGTGCCACGGGCTATAGCATTAGACGGTTGGCAAAGTGTATGATGGTGCAAACTTCTTCCTTCATAGAGCATAAAGATTGGGGGGCTCTCTATAGATTTATCGTTGTACCATTCACAAGCACCGTCGCGAAATGGGATTGGGAGCGAAATGTCTCTTTAAAACAAACACGTGGATTAACAACCAAAGCATATTCTTTTTGGAGTGTTCTGTTTTACATAAGGGTTGTGCCCCCATTAAAGAACATAATCAATAAAAGCATGGAGCAATGTGTAATCGCCATTATAAAAAACATTGCTTTAGATGCTGCTGAAAGCTGTAAAGCTGAATTAAAAGGAGATGACAAACTGAGGTTTTAGTTTCACCTTTAAAGCTTTATATTTCTCTGAAATTAGATTATCTTCCAGTTTCAAATATTACGTCAACAGAAATACGCAATCCCCTCGCCATCATCTAGCCTACAAAAGCTTGAACTACTCATAAAGCTCTTTTTTGTCTCAATCTCTGACTTAAAACATGTCGCTGCGTTAAGTTTTGATGTTGATTTAGAGGCAACAGCTAAAGCACACCGGCTCTTAGAAAAACAACGCCGTAAAGTCACAAACTAACCTACAATGAATTGAAAAGATGCGCCGACTTTTTATAAGACACCCTGTAAAAAAACAACCATAATACATTTGGCTTTGCATTTACTCATTCTGACAGGTGTTCTTACATATTTTTGCATCATATTTATAAAAAGCAGATTAAAGAGAAATATTTAGACAATTCTTGACTTAAAAAGATGCAATAACAGAGTTTCGCGTGTCTTTATCATCAGAAGCACTAAAATTGATTTTATTCTTTCTGCAACCGATCGTAGTCACCTTAGTGAGAGTCGTATGTCACAACACATGCAACAGACTGGACCCTACCCCCGTAGGTTTTACTCTCGTTTACGTGAATTAGCTGGCTAAACCGATGCGCCTAATCACTAAAACCATGTCATACGGTAGAAAGCAAAGAAGAGCATGCCTATTGCCCACAAAACACAGCTTTTTTGTCGACTTTTCCGATTGTTCTCATGTTATAAAAAAACTATGCAAAATTCTAGAAAATAGACAAATAACTCTATAATAACATGATCAATAAGTAAAAAACCCACACAGAATGTGTGGGCTTTTTTGTTTATGTAAATAAACAAAGTAAATACATATTTGTTATTTAATAGGTATTTCCCAATGGCGGACACGAACAAATGAGCATTCTGTCTCCCGCAACATTATCAATACGCGATACAGGAGGCCAATATTTACTGGCTGGATCAAGGGAACTGTTGGGAAAAGCAGCTTCTTGTCGCGAATAGGGTCGTGCCCAAGCATCATCTAAAGTATCTGCCACTGTATGAGGGGCATTCACCAATGGATTATTGTCTTTTGGCCAAACCCCACGACCAACTTTCTTTGCTTCTTCAGCAATAGAGAGTAAAGCATCACAGAAACGATCAATTTCTGCTTTTGGTTCTGATTCCGTTGGCTCAATCATCAAAGTTCCCGGAACAGGGAACGACATCGTGGGCGCATGGAATCCATAATCAATAAGACGTTTTGCAATATCATCAACACTCACCCCATACTGCTCTTTCAACACACGTGTATCCACAATACATTCATGAGCAACACGTCCATGCTTGCCCCGATAAAGAATGGAATAAGCGGGTGAAAGACGTGCAGCAATATAATTGGCATTTAAAATGGCTATTTGTGTTGCATATTTTAAGCCATCAGCCCCCATCATTCGGATATACATCCATGTAATCGCAAGAATAGACGCACTTCCATAAGGAGCTGCCGAAACCGCATGTGTTGTCCCATCCTGTTCATGCCCTGGTAAGAATGGTTTGAGATGCGCTGCAACTCCAATTGGTCCCATACCAGGACCACCACCTCCATGGGGAATGGCAAATGTTTTATGAAGATTCATATGACAAACATCAGCGCCAATATCTGCAGGACGAGAAAGCCCCACAAGTGCATTGAGATTAGCGCCATCGAAATAAACTTGTCCGCCATTTTCATGAATAATAGAACAAATTTCCTTAATGCTTTCCTCATAAACACCATGTGTTGAAGGATAAGTAATCATGAGAGCAGCCAATTTATCCTTATGCAATTGCGCTTTTATTTTGAGATCATCTACATCAACATCACCATCGCTTAAACATTTTACCACAACGACTTCCATACCTGCCATATGTGCCGAAGCTGGATTAGTACCATGCGCAGATGCAGGAATAAGACAAACTGTACGTTGATGTTCTGCCCGTGATTGGTAATATCGTTGGATAGCCAAAAGCCCCGCATATTCACCTTGAGCACCAGAATTTGGCTGAAAAGAAACTTGCGCAAATCCTGTAATTTCGCACAACCACGCATTTAACTGATCGATCATCTCTAAATAACCCGCTGCATCCTCTTGTGAAACAAAGGGGTGTATATTGGCCATACTAGCCCAACTCACAGGCATCAATTCAGCCGCCGCATTAAGCTTCATTGTACAAGAGCCAAGAGGAATCATAGCTCGATCCAGCGCCAAATCCTTATCCGCCAAACGACGCAAAAAGCGCATCATATCTGTCTCTGAATGAACCGCATGAAAAAAAGGCTGGGAAAGAAAAGCAGCATCCCGCTTTTTGCCAAAGAGCTGTGGAGAAACCTGATCACCTAATTGTGCCCCAAAAAGCTGCGCTAAAGCACAAGCATCTTCTTCTGTCGATAATTCATCAAAATTGATTGCAATGGTGTCATCATCGAGAACACGAATAAGGCGTCCTCTCATTTTGGCTTGATGCGCGATCTCTTTCGCTTTTCCCTTCACACCAATGCTTACACAATCAAAAAAAGATTCTCCTTCACAAAAAACACCTGCAGCCTTTAAACCAGCAACAAAACGACATGTTAAATGATGAATTCGCTGCGCAATTTCTTGTAAACCTTTCGGCCCATGCCAAACAGCATAAGCGGTTGCCATATTAGCCAACAAAGCCTGAGCTGTACAAATATTTGACGTCGCTTTATCGCGCCGAATATGTTGTTCACGTGTTTGCAAAGCTAAACGAAAACCAACACGCCCTCTCGTATCCACGGATTGACCAACAATACGCCCTGGAATAAAACGCGTTAACGCATCACTCACTGCAAGGTAACCAGCATGTGGACCACCAAAGCCCATTGGAACGCCATAACGCTGCATAGAGCCAACAACGATATCTGCCCCCCATTGAGCAGGTGGCTCCATAAGAGTAAGTGCTAAAGGATCAGCCACAACGATAACTAAAGCTCCCTTTTCCTTTGCCTCTTTTATGATCTCACTGTAATCATGAAAAGCACCTTTTGTATCTGGCCAAGATAAAACAATTGCCGCTGTATTAGAACAAATTTTCCTCTCTTGGCTGATACAAATACCTTGTGTTTCAGCACGCGTTTGCGCAACACTTAAAGTCTGAGGATGTAAAAGACTCTGAAGAGAAATTTTTGTTTTTTTCTCACGAGAAAAGCGAAAAGCGAGGGCATTGGCTTCAGCTAAAGCGGTTGCTTCATCAAGAAGGGAAGCAGCAGCAACAGGCAAACCTGTGAGTTCACTCACCAATGTCTGAAAATAAAACAAAAGTTCTAAACGACCTTGGCTAATTTCTGCTTGATACGGCGTATAAGCAGTATACCAAGCAGGATTTTCAAACAGATTTCGTAAAATAACTGGGGGGACATGAGTTCCATGATATCCTTGCCCAATAAAACTTTTGTGCACACAATTACGCTGCATCATCTTGGAGAGTTCTTCCAAGGCTTGTCCTTCACTAGCAGCCTTTGGTAAATTAAGTGAACGTCCCAAATGGATAGAATGTGGAACAGCTTGAGAAATGAGTGTATCAACACAATCAAGCTCTAAAACATCAAGCATTTTTTGTGTTTCATCAGGACGCAACCCAATATGTCGAGAAGAAAAAGAACGCTCGATCATGATACTCATCCAATCAAAGCCTTATAAGCATCTTTATCCAACAACCCTTCCAGTTGTGTCTCATCCTGCAATGTCATTTTCCATAACCAGCCTTCTGTTTCGGCTTTCTGATTTACCAATTCAGGATGATCAGCCAAT
Organism: Bartonella sp. TS82HLJMH; assembly: GCF_042193495.1. Classification (NCBI taxonomy): domain Bacteria; kingdom Pseudomonadati; phylum Pseudomonadota; class Alphaproteobacteria; order Hyphomicrobiales; family Bartonellaceae; genus Bartonella; species Bartonella sp. TS82HLJMH. The sequence goes on from NZ_JBHILU010000013.1 coordinate 17,905, forward strand.
GCTTCATTTATTTCGACCACTTCACCATCAAGAGGAGCATAAACATCTGAAGCGGCTTTCACCGATTCCACAACAGCAGCTGCCTCTCCTTTGGAAAGTTTTGTCCCACTTTGTGGTAAATCAACAAAAACCAAATCTCCTAATTGCTCTTGCGCATAATGCGTAACCCCAACAGTCACCACTTTTCCTTCAACGCTAAGCCATTCATGGTCTTGTGTAAAATAAGTTTTAGACATAAAAAATCATCCTTTAAAATAACGTTGTTCAACAAAGGGAAGTGAATGAACTGATAATACAATCTTTTTGCCTCGCAGTTCTGTAAAGACTTGTGTCCCTTCAACTTTACAATCAACAGGAACATAACCCATCGCGACAGGACCATCAAAAGAAGGACCAAAACCACCTGATGTTACAACTCCAATCTCATTACCTTGATCATCAAGAAGCACCGCACCAGCACGAATAGGTTGGCGCGTTTGGGGTTTTAATCCAACACGACAACGAGCAGGTCCTTTTTGCAGCGCTTCAAGAAAAGCCTTCGCGCCATAAAATTGTGCTTTTTCTCGAACACTTTTAGGAACAGCCCATGTTAGAGCCGCATCAATAGGTGTCGTATCAGGGGTAATGTCATTTCCATGCAAACACAACCCTGCTTCTAACCGCAAGCTATCGCGTGCTGCAAGTCCAATCCACTCAACACGAGAATCACTCAGCAATTTTTCAGCCAACATATGCGCATGCCCTATAGGCAAAGCAATTTCAAAACCATCCTCTCCCGTATAACCAGAACGCGTTATAAACCAATCCTGTTGTGGTTCGAATCCTTGCATAAAGAACAATTCATTCCCTGGTAAATCGGCATCAGCAAGAACAGCTGCCGCTTCAGGACCTTGAAGAGCAAGCAATACCCTTTCAAGAGCAATCACTTGACATTCAAAATCAACCGCACGCTTTTCCAATTCTACAAAATCAGCCTGTGCATTCCCAGCATTGGCGACCAACATAAAACGGTCCTCTTCCAAACGTGTAATGATAAGATCATCAAGAATACCAGCTTGCTCATTAAGCAAGTAATTATACCGTGAGTGCCCAATCTTTAAGGCTGCTGCATCAATGGGAAAAGCATAGGACAAAAATTCCACGACTTGTGTCCCTTCAACAGCAATCAATTTCATATGAGAAATATCAAAAAGCCCTGCATGTGCACGCGTATGAAGATGCTCTTTTAAAACGCCAAGAGGATAAGTTAAAGGCATGTTCCAGCCCGCAAAAGCACCAAATTTTGCTCCTGCTTTTTCATGCAGATCATATAAAGGAAGTGTTTTTAAAAAAGATGTTTCTTGTGCTGTGCCCATAATAACTCCAAAGCTGCGCTAACGCCCACAGAATATGGCCGTCTCTGCCCCCTCTGTCATCAACCTGAGAGACTCGCGAAAAGATTTTTCGCTTACACCTTCGGCGCGGGCTCTCCCGACTTTCCAGATCTGCCTTCTTCCTTTTACGGTCCTTAAAGCCTGAGAGATTATGGGCTATTTCCCCTTCGGCGGCAATGCGAAAATTCGCAATCTGCACTCTCCCGCAAAAGAATGAAAGAAACAATAACGCTCTTTCCGGCATGTTCTAACCTATAACCTATCTTTATCACACTGTCATTAGTAAAGTGATGAAAATGTTCTCATTTTAAAACTTGCATAAGCTGCTTCAAAAGATTTATAATAGTATCCCTTTGAACCTTACAAAAATTGCAAGCAACACATTTTAGGAAATTTAATACAAAAATCAAAAGCTATAGACAAAAATACCTCTTGAAAATCATGCAAAACGTCACACACTAAAAAGATCGCAAAGCAATATTCTTTCTCGCGCAAGTTCAACCTTAAAGATAGGGTTTCATATTCTTTTTGAGAATAAGGGCTTCAAATATTTTATAAATATGATTTTAATGCACAAGAAGTGGGTTTTCTGCTTTCTCAATAGTGTCATAAATTGCGACTATTTACAGACTAAACTACCGAACAAAGGTGACAAAATACTCATGAAAGCTGGTAATATCTCTTACAATTGCGAAAATGATCTTCCAAAGCAAATTGCCCTTTTTCCTTTAGAAGGTGCACTCTTACTACCCGGTGGTTTTTTATCACTCAACATTTTTGAACCAGAATCACTTGAAATGATTGAAAACGTTATGGTAACCGATCGTCTATTAGGCATTATTCAACCACTTTCATCGGATACAAACCGCTTCTCTACACAACTTTATAAAACAGGCTGTATAGGGCGCATTACAAACTACAGTGAAACAGGAAATGGACAACTGTTTATTATCTTACAAGGTGTTTGCCGCTTCACCTTAGAACAAGAATTGACTAACACAAAATCCTATCGAACAGCTCTCATCCAATCAAACATAAAAGACTTGCAAGAATTTGATGTTGAAGAACGCATTAACCGAGAAAGCTTACTCGACGTTGTAGAAAAATATCTAACCATACATGAAATGGAATATAATTGGAGCAGTATCATAGAAGCCCCTACACCTATATTGGTTAATGCTTTTTCAGCTCTTATCCCCTTTACACCAGCAGAAAAACAAGCTCTCCTTGAAGCTCCAGATATCGAAAGCCGTGCCCAAACTCTTCTTGCGTTAACAGAACGCTCACTCATGAAACAAACAGGTACAGATTACCGTTTAAACTAATAAACGTTAAAACATGAAAAAAATGACCCCAGATCCAAAAATGCTCGAATTGCTCGTCTGTCCAATAACGAAAGGCACTCTCTCTTTCAACCGAAAAACACAAGAGCTTATTTCTCTCAAAGCCAAACTTGCCTATCCTATTCGTGATGGCGTTCCCATTATGCTTGCCTCAGAAGCGCGCCCTTTGCAAAACAATGAAAACGTAGCGTATAAAAAATAAGAAAATTTCGTTCATTTTTTCTGGAGAAAGCTGTTATCAATCACTGCTCTATAAAAAGCTCTCTTTTGCTCATACAACCTTTTTAATATTAGTGCTAATCCATCACACGCCAGTACCAGCATTCTCTTTACCAACTCCTAATGTTATACTTACTCTAAAAAGTCTTTTGCTTCTGAATGCGAAAAAAAGCTTCCGTTTTTATACACAATAAATGGATAAAGTCATATAGTTACAATTTTAAATATACCCCATAATGATCACTAAGAAATTGTCCTAAATTCCATCAAAATAAAGGGATGTATTGCAACAGTTGCATGTAAACTTTGCAAAAAACAACCAAACCAACTGCTGTCACTCTGGTTGACGATTTAAAGAAATTACCCTATGAATGAACTTGTGTTTTTGGTCGTATACGCAGCGATCAATAGGGCCTGGAAGCCCTAACATCGAACGCAGAATAAATTCGCTTTGCGGATATCCCGGAATTTCCGGGGGCTCTTGTTATGTCCAAGTGCTCTCAGCACTAAAAGCAAGAGGCTGATTCGATGTCAGCACTTCCAGACCCCGGAATACTAATGCGAGGGCGCTCGCACCCAGTGGGGGTATCAAGTGAAAGACAAAAATCTGCATTTTTACGATATTTCTTTAGGTAAAAAAATTCGCTTCAGAAAAAACGTTATGGGTTTTTCTCAAAAACAATTAGGGAGTCATTTGGGCGTAACGTTTCAACAAATTCAAAAATATGAAAAAGGCTTAAATCGCGTAAGTGCAAGACGTTTACAAGAAATTGCTAATATATTAGATGTTTCCGTTTCCTTCTTTTATGCTGATAACACAAAAAAAGAAGATCCCCTCTATCATTGTGATGACAGAATAGAAAGCAAAGCAGAATATTTACTTTTGAAAAGTTTCAGAATGCTGACCCGCAAAAAACAAAGGGCTATTTTACAGTTGATTTCTGGTGAAAAAAACGACCCCTTATTTTCATAAATTCACTGAAAGGACAATCAACGTCCTTAATAACATTGAAAAGAATTTTGACTGTCTCCCCACACCTCATGAGAACGAAAATTCTTAAATCTAATCTGGTCTGTAAATAGTCCGAATTCTAACGAGTTTAACTTAGCAATAGCGCTTTGATTTATAATGATAATCTAACGTTATGTATATTGAATAAGTGTCTCGAATATCATAAAATTCTTTCATTTCAAACTTGTTCTATATTGAATCAATCAAAATCACTTATTTGTACATTACAAGCAGAGTTGGCGTATGAATAAAAATGTACAAAAAGGCATATCTCTTATTAAATTATCTCACATACCAAGGACGTAGCCACATTGGGTACTGGAAAAATGTATGATGGTGCTAACTTGCTCTTTTATTAAACATAAATATGGGGGGTGTTCAACGGCTTTCCACTCATATGATTCACTTGAAACAAAAGGCTTGCCAAACAAGCCTAAGAATATTCCCACACACTTAAAAAAACACTTAAATATATCAAGAAAGCTTAAAGATCTTATACCACCATACTTCAAATAACGATATTTTATAGTATAACAGGATTAAAGTAAAAATAAGACACGAAAAAACTATATGTATAACTTTCATAAGAATTTATTTATATAATGGATACTTAATTTTATCCTGTTGTGCTATAAATTCTATCATTTAAGGTATGAGAATATGAAGCATGCATACCTACTTGAAACATTCAAATGTTTTTTAAGCGCCAAATGTCTTTTTAAATATTTTTAGGCTTGCTTGTTGAGCCTTAAGTTTCAAGTGAAAAATGGGAAGCCGCTAAAAGTAACCGCTAGAATCTGCCTGTTTACAGACTGAATAAGAAGCTTCGCTTTTAAAGGCATAGGGAGAAGATCAAATAATTCAACACTTAACAGATAAGGTATTAAAAGATTCCCCCAACGCAATACGTAATAACATCCTTAAAAAATTCAAAAGTGTGAAGGTAAACAATTGACAGAAGATAAGGAATTCACTTAATTAAAGTGCTCTCTAAAAGAGATAACAGTTTAGCGTACAATATTCAATTTTTCAATTCTGAAAGATTAAAAAGACGTATCATTTGAAATAAAACAATTTATTGTGCTGCTGATGATGATTGATGTGTACAAAATTGAGTTGTTGAAAATCAAAAATATAATTTAATGATGTTCCTTGACCAACTCACTCTCTCCTGAGTATAGCACGGGGAATAAACGTGGAGAGATATGAGGAGTATATAGAAAATGAGTTTTAAAGTTGCAATTGTCGGCGCAACCGGAAATGTTGGTCGTGAAATGCTTACAATTTTAGAAGAACGTGGTTTTCCTGCGCATGAAATTGTCCCTCTAGCATCACGACGCTCATTAGGACAAGAGGTTTCTTATGGAGATAAAACTTTAAAAGTAAAAGCACTGGATACTTACGATTTTTCTGACACAGATTTTTGTCTGATGTCTGCGGGAGGAAGCATTTCCAAAGAATATGCTCCTAAAATCGCTGCCGCTGGCTGTGTCGTCATCGATAATTCCTCCACGTGGCGCTATGATTCCAATGTTCCGTTGATAGTTCCTGAAGTCAATGCCGAAGCTATAAATACCTTTTCTAAACGTAATATTATAGCAAATCCTAATTGTTCAACAATTCAACTGGTCTTAGCTCTAAAACCTCTCCATGATGCTGCAATCATTAAACGTGTTGTTGTCTCTACATATCAGTCGGTTTCTGGAGCTGGTAAAGAAGGAATGGACGAACTTTTCGAACAATCACGTGCAGTTTTTGTTGCTGACCCAATTACATCAAAAAAATTCACTAAACGCATTGCCTTTAATGTCATTCCTCATATCGATGTTTTCATGGAAGATGGTTATACAAAAGAAGAATGGAAAATGACTGCTGAGACGAAGAAAATTCTCGATCCGAAGATTAAGTTAACAGCCACTGCTGTTCGGGTCCCTGTCTTTATCGGTCATGCCGAAGCTGTCCATGTTGAATTTGAAAAACCACTAAGCGTATCTGAAGCACAAGCGCTTCTCCGCGATGCTCCCGGTTGTCAGCTTATCGATAAACACGAAGATGGTGGCTATACCACACCTTATGAATGTACCGGAGAAGATGACACCTTTATTAGCCGCATTCGTGAAGATATCACCGTTGAAAATGGTTTAGCTTTCTGGGTTGTCGCCGATAATTTAAGAAAAGGAGCAGCATTGAACGCAGTTCAAATTGCTGAATTGCTCATTTCTCGTAATTTGATAAAGCCTAAGTCCGTAAATTAACGCCCTGTCCGAAAGGATGAAGAGCCCTAGCCGGTCTGTCAAAAGTCCGGCTTCTCTTCAGCAGAATCTTCCCCTGCTGGGGATTCATATCACCATCCTAAAGGACTGTAATTCGGGGTATTGATAAATTTTACTCTGAATATCCATAAATACCTCGCCACCTTAAGTTAATCATCGCCGCCTTAATGCCATTTTACGGTACAATAGGATCAGCAGCATGAAGCAAAAAATGCTTATGCTGCTGATCCTATTTGTTATTCCGATTGTGAAATTAACTTTACCCTTATCGAGCAGGATAAGTCACAACACGGTAACGCGTTTCATTACGTTCAAAATTTTTGTAATTGACATTATCAGGAAAGAAGGGATTATAAGCATTTACGTGCTTTACAGAAACTCCTTGTGCTTGGGGCGAAGGATTTAAAATTGTCCGTTCATCTCTTTTTTTGACACCTGTAGAATCGATAATCACATCTTTTCTGTAGAGTTTTTGTATGTTTTTCCGTGTTTTTTGAATCGCTGGAAGAGCTTTAAAATCAGAAACAACCTGTTTTACTTTTTCTTTTTTTACTTTTGGCGATTTTATCATAGCATTTAGCTTTACTGGCATCTTTGTAAAAGCGATGGTAGGAACATTATTGACATTGACATAACGTGCAGATGCCCAACCAACCTTTCCGTGATAACCAAGAGAACACCAAGTTTTATTGGATAGACAGCCATAAATTTGCACTTTTGCTCCCATTGGAACCATTGTGATCACTTTATAAGCTGTCGCAGGACCTGTGCGTAAAGATACCTGACCTGATGCAACACGAGCAACTGTTCCTGCAATGGTTCCAGCTTCCGCGTGAAAAGCAGTCACAGCCACCCCCGACGCTCCCAAAGCCCATAAAATCATTGTTGTTGATAAAAATTTTTTTCTTAACATTATTTTTCTTCCTCTCTCAAAATATGTGAAAGGCAAAATTTCGCCTTTGCAAAAATTTGCCGCGTTTAAATCCAATGATCAGCAACTTTTATTTCCCGCCCAAAAGACCCCACAACATTGCAACAAAATTTCTCTTTATTCCCCCTCTACACGAACACGGCCTTTTGATCTTGATTGCGCAGTATGTTCCTCATAAATTTACAGCTAAAGCATCATCTGATTGTCTGGTTCTTCAACCAATCGTCCCTTAAAGAAGTTTTTAAAGTGTTATTGGTTCCCTCAACAAATGATTGCAATAGAAGAATTGATTGCCTGAATTACAGAGAATGAATGATGATAAGCCCCAAAAATACTAAAAATAGAAGGAAAAATAATGCTATTTTAAAAATAAAAGTGATTGAATATTCTCTAAAGCTTGTATAACTTTAAATCTTCCAAAAAAAAATACAGAGTATATTGAAACTTCCCTCAAAAAATCTCTTGGACAAGAAAGTTAAAAGCACATGACATTAAATTTTTTTTCTCGTAGTCAGATTATAGGATTATTCCTCTCTCTCGTTGCACTTTTTTTATCTACTGCTTGCGTCATGGCTACAGACAAATCGAAAATCAAACTTGGTATTATGGAAGGGCGGGATGCGATTATTTGGAAAACTGCAGCTGAACAGGCTAAAAAAGCCGGTTTAGATATTGAACTCGTTTATTTTTCTGATTACGCTTTGCCTAATGACGCTGTTAACGCAGGAGAGATCGATGCGAATGCTTTTCAGCACGCCCCTTATCTTAATGAACAAATGAAACAACGTGGCTATAAACTTTCAATTGTCGGCTATACATTTATTGCTCCAATCGGTGTTTACTCGCACAAAATCAAAGACTTAAAAGATCTACGTGAGGGTGCACATGTTGGTATTCCGAACGACCCATCTAATGGTGGAAGAGCCTTACTTCTTCTCAATTCTTTAGGTCTCATTAAGTTAAAAGATCCTCATAATATTCTTGCATCTCCACTTGATATTATCGAAAATCCTAAAAACCTGCAAATTCGTGAGCTCGATGCTGGTATGTTAGGGCGAGCTATTGACGATTTTGATCTTGCAATTATAAACACAAACTGGGCTATTGTTTCTGGATTAAACTTCGAAAAAGATGTCGTCGCATGGGAGAGCGCAAAAAATAATCCTTATGATAATATCATCGTTGTACGCACGAGCGAAAAAGATGAGCCATGGGTTAAAAAATTAGTTGCCGCTTACAACAACGATCTTATCCGTGCAAAAATCAAAGAGATTTTTGGCAAAACCGCCCAAACTTCTTGGTAATTGTGCCAAATATCCGAGTAATTGTGAATGGAAAAACCTACTCTTATCTCCTTAAAAAACATCAGCCGTTGTTTTAACAAAACGGCTGGTGTTCCGGTGATTAATAACTTATCTCTCGATATCCATGCCGGTGAAATTCTTGGTATTATCGGTCGTAGTGGAGCAGGAAAATCAACACTTATCCGCTGTTTAAATGGGTTAGAGAAGATTGATGCAGGGTCCATTTTTTTTGAAGGTGTTGATATTTCAAATCTATCGGAGATAGAATGGGCGCCTTACCGTCAACGAATTGGGATGATTTTTCAACATTTCAACCTTCTTTCATCACAAAATATTCTTGATAACATTGCATTGCCGCTTAAATTAAGTGGTGTAAGCAAAAAACAACGCCACAAACGTGCTCTTGAACTAATTGAATTAGTTGGATTATATGGAAAAGAATATTGCTATCCGGCACAATTATCAGGGGGGCAAAAACAACGCGTTGGCATTGCTCGTGCGCTCGCTGCTAATCCTAAAATATTGTTATCAGATGAAGCCACCTCTGCTCTTGACCCTGAAACAACACAATCTATTCTAGAGCTCCTTGCTGATATTAATAAACACCTCAATCTCACGATTGTGCTCATCACCCATGAAATGGAAGTTGTGCGCACCATAGCGCATCGCGTTGTTGTGCTTAATCAGGGGAACATTGTAGAAGAAGGACGTGTGAAAGACATCTTTACGTCACCGCAAGACGATACAACCATAGCCATGCTCAAGCTTGTCACCCCGCAACTTCCTGAAAAATTTGCGAAAAATCTCAAACCAATCGGGCGAGAAGCTGTCATTGAAATCAATATTGCCGGTGAAATTGCCCAGCAGCCTTTTCTTCATCTTCTAGAAAATGAGAGTGGTTTAAAAGCACGTATTCTGCATGGTGGCATTGATACAGTTCAGGATGAAACCATCGGGCGACTCTTCTTGGCTCTTCCTGGAGAAGATAAAGAAGCTTTAGAAAAAGCTGTTCAATGGTTAACGAAAAAAGGACGATATTGTGAGGTCTTAGGCTATGTTTAATGTTTTGTCTCATGAGCTTCCCCAAGCTGTTATTGATACAATATTGATGACACTTAGTGCTTCTTTTATGGCATTTATTATAGGACTTCCCCTTGGTCTTCTTATTCACACAACAGCGCGCGGAGGGATTTTTTCCTCATCTCTCATCAATCGCCCTTTAAGCATGATCATTGACAGTATTCGTGCCATTCCCTTTATTATTCTTGCATTTTATCTTCTTCCCGTTACGCGTATCGTTGTAGGAAGAGGGATAGGAATGCCTGCTGTAATTTTTATACTGACCATTTCAGCTATCCCTTTTTATGCACGCATGGCGGAACTCTCTTTTAAAACCGTTGAAAACGGTCTCATTGAAGCAATCCGCTCTATGGGTGCAAGCCGTCTTCAAATTATCAGACATGTTCTTATTCCTGAAGCTCTCCCTAGCCTGATTACAGGTTTTACAGTCATGATCATTTCTCTCATAGGAGCCACCTCACTTGCTGGATATCTTGGTGGAGGCGGTTTAGGGGATATGGCAATCCGCTATGGCTATCAACGCTATAATACCTTCATCATGACCATTGTCATCATTCTTTTGATCATGCTCAATATTATAACCCAATGGACTTCTGATAAAATCGTACAAAAACTTGATAAAACAAAGCATTAAAAGACTTAGAATTTCACATACCAGTACCATCATCCTCTTTGCCACTTATCCAAGCGCAACAACCCTTGGCTATCGGAAACGATCATAAGGGATTAGGAACTTTTTTCTTAAACAGTTTTTATCTCTCCCCATCCGTTTGTAACATGAAAGAAAATAGTTTTAATGGCTTTAATATAAAAGGGAATGAAATGAGAGATCTTACAATATTTGAGCCCCTCTCTTAACATAAAAATGATAAATTATCATGTTAAATTAAGACATTGGTCACGACCTTTCCGAACCTTAGACAACATATTGAATGAGAGCTCTAAATACCGTAAGGTTCTCTCATTCCAAATCTGTTCCATATCGAAACCTCTCGCTTGCATGTTACAAGCAGGAAGAGCCATGTGAGTAAAAACTATACAAGCAATGAAGGCGTACCTCTTATGAATTATCTCAAGCGCCAAAACCTGTCTTAACATTGGGTGCTAGCATATAATACGATAATACCGGTTTTCTTCTTCACAAGCATAAAGATATGGGGTGCTCAATGGCTTTATCGTTATACTATTCACAGGGCGCTATTGCGAAATGGGTATGACGAGCGTTGAACGATATTTCTTTAAAATAAGCCCATGAATTGGCAACGCAAGTATATTCCATTTGAAGCATTCTGTTTTATGTGAGGGCTGTGATCCCATTAAAGAATGCTATAAACAAAAGCGTGAGGCAATGCACTATTTTCATTAGGAAACTCCTCTTCAAAACGATCTAGGAAAGATAGCAATCTGCTATGGCTAAACGCTATGATAGCCCACCATATCCATCATCCCATAGATTATTATTACTATTATCATTGAAGAAACTTCTAATAGAATTGTACAAAAATTTTATAAAATAAAGCACTCAAACTAATCTAGATATTGGAAGATTTTTCTCTCATCACTGCCACAATAAGCCATTGAGCCGTAAGAGCTGGTTTTTTTAACTGTTCAATTTCCACCGTAACCCCATAATGGAAAACCACTCGACCAGAAGGGCGAATTTCTGCATCATCTAACACAAAACGCGCACGTACCCGTACCCCTGTTTTCACAGGACTCATGAAGCGTACTTTATCGAAACCATAATTAATCCCCATTGTGCTCCCTTCCAACTCTGGAAGAGCCTCATAAGCGAGCGTAGACAAAAGCGATAATGTTAAAAAACCATGAGCAATTGTGCCCCCAAAAGGTGTCTTTTTAGCCTTTTCTTCATCAACGTGTATCCATTGATGATCATCTGTAGCACATGCAAACTGATTAATCATATCCTGTGTAACAAGACGCCACCCCGATAATCCCACTTCTTTCCCAATAAAACTGGTGACATCTTGTACTGTTATTTTTTGCTGCATAACGCTATTCCTATTTTGTTTGATAAAAGCAACCACCCCTCTTGCTTTTATAAAATCCATTGATTAGAGCATCAAGAATAAAAGATTAATTGTCTTAAAAACAAATACACCTTATGAATGAGAAAAGTTCTTTAGCAGAATAGTTTTCAAATGGGAAAAAAGAATGGCAAGCAATGTGAACCTAACAGGTTTAGCGCATGATTTGAAACAACGTGCAGAAAAGCATCCCCCCATCCGTATCGGACTGATTGGTTGTGGTGAAATGGGCACAGATTTATTATCAAGTATTGCGCATATGGATGGTATAACAGTCGCTGCAGTAGCCACTAGGACGCCGTCACGTATTTTTGATGCCGCTAAAATAGCCTATGGCGAGGATGGACATGTCTGTGAAGTTGAAAATACTTATGCTCTCACGAAAAGCATTGAAAAAAATTTGATTGCAGCAACAGATGATATTAACCTTGTTTTACGTCATGAACAAATTGATATTATCGTTGATGCAACAGGCTATCCCGAAGCAGGAGCAGAAATTGGTATCAAAGCGCTTGAGAATAACAAACATCTTGTCATGATGAATGTTGAAGCAGATGTTACAATTGGCGCTTATCTCAAATATGAAGCAGAAAAACGAGGGCTCATTTATACACTTGGTGCCGGAGATGAACCAACTTCTTGTATGGAACTCATAGAATTTGTTTCAGCCCTTGGACATAAGATTGTTGCAGCGGGTAAAGGAAAAAATAATCCTCTGCACTTTGATGCTACACCTGATGCTTACGAAGAAGAAGCATTCCGGCGTAATATGAATGTGCGCATGTTGGTTGAGTTTATTGATGGTTCCAAAACGATGGTTGAAATGGCAGCAATTGCCAATGCCACTGGGCTTCTCCCCGATTGCCCAGGAATGCATGGACCACGAGCAGCGCTGCAAGATTTAAACAAAGTGCTTATCCCAAAACAAGATGGAGGCATTTTGCAGCAATATGGTATTGTAGATTATTCAACAGGCCAAGGTGTTTCCCCAGGTGTCTTTGTTATTGCAGAAATAGCACACCCACGTTTACGCGAACGTATGGAAGATTTAAAAATTGGCCAGGGGCCTTATTTCACCTTTCACCGCCCCTATCATTTAACAGCAATGGAAGTTCCCCTCACCTGCGCACGCGTTATGCTTTATGGCAAAAAAGATATGGTTCCTCTTAGCCATCCCGTAGTAGAAGTCTGTGCTGTCGCTAAAAAAGATTTACATCCAGGCGATCAGCTAGACTTTATCGGTCTTTATACTTATCGCGCTTGGATAATGAACATCGCAGAAGCACACGCTCACCACGCCATTCCTTGTGGTCTTTTAGAAAAAGCAACAGTAACAGCTGCAATTAAAAAAAACGAACTCATTACAATACATAATACTGCTATTCGTGAAGATCAATGGATTGCGCGTCTTCGTGCTAAACAAGACCTTTTACTTCATGGCCCTTCTTCCGCTAAGCTATAAATACTCCTGAATTACCTTACTTAACAGTATCCTTCCCTTACGCAACAGAATAACCCAGAATACACTTCTATCGCAAATACAGGTTTATGTTTTAATAAAAGCATTTTCCAACGATGCACATCACCACTTCCCTCTCACAATATATCCCGTAAATGCGACAGTATAAACCACTCCATAAGATGGCATAAGATTCATTGTGTATTACTATCTTTACTCTATAAAGATACAAACCAGCACCATCATTTATTTGCCAATACTACAACAGCCCTTGAACCTTAGAGATAATTCATGAGAAGAATTTTTACTCTTTTTTTTAATAATTTTATCCATACACGAACGCAATTTGTGATACGTAAAAAATACTTTTGATGGATTTAACATAAAAAAATTAAAAAGGATAAGATATGCTTTTGATGAATAATCTTCATATGAGAAAAGGTAGACAATATTAAAAGACTGATAAAGGGAGTGAGTATAATAACCTTATTACTAGGGAATAACCATAAACTGTAAAAAAATCAGGTTACACTAATTTGTAAAAAAACACAAATGTAGGATCTTGAACTTTAATAATGTTAATAAAAGCTACATTTAGTATTAAGAGTAGTGATTTTATTATCCAATACAGTATAAATAAGTTCAAATATTTATTTTTTCAAAATCATGAAGCGAACAGAAAGATCATCGACTTTGTCGATGATCTTTCTGCTAAAGTGTAGTAAATATTCCCCAAAGAGATACAACAGCACCTAATACATCCCCAACACATAAAGAAGCAAGAAGTGATAAAATACCTATTCCCCCCCAAAAGGCTGCACCTGAAAAGGCAGCAGTTTTTTCAGCTTTCCCCAAAGCAATGCCATCTTGTGCCTCAACGCCTTGAATAACAGCTCTATCCACAGCTTTAATAGCTACATTTTTTTCTAGTGTAGAAATAGTAACTGCCGCTCTCTCTTGAAATTGATTTTTTACAAAACTTGCATTTCCCTCTATAGTTTGTACAAAAAAGAGAATAAATAGTGTAAAAGTAAATGAACATACACGATTTTTAAATATTTTAAACATAGCTTTCTTTGCTCCTCTTTTCTTCACTGAAAAAATGAAAGAATATTCACATATATAAAAAACTTATATTATACATATAACACATTATGTATTGTTTGTAAATACAGAAAAACAACAAAAGATAAAAAATAATTTATTCATTTAAAATTTTGTAAATAATTTAAAATGTAATTAACTTTTAAAGAAATATAACTTTAAAAACTGTCAATATAATTATAATTATTCTATTATTTCAATAAAATAAAAATGAAATAGTACTTAATGGATTTTTATTATATCACTCATCAATAAACTTTAAAATAAAATTGATAGCGAAAAAACTCGATCTAAAACAAATCTATCCTAATAAATAAAACTTAAAATAGTGTATTATTTTTCTATAAAACAGTTAAAAATGTAAAAATCAATTAAGATTTCTATTTTCAAATAGAAAAGACGTTAATAAAATAATTCTCTTTGAAATAAAGTTTGGGCAATATTCACATAACTGTCTGCAATTTGTGCAAAATAAATAATTAATCAAATGCTTGAAAGAGAAGTGGTAGAGAAACTTACTAAAAAATTGCATTTTTGAAATACTAACTTAAGTAAGCGCATTGAAAAAATAACGCCATGAAAACTGATATTGAATGAGAGAGCTCGCTATTGTAGGATTCTCTTAATTTTAACTCTGTTTATATTGAATTAATCAAAATTCTTCACTTTCAAAGCACAAAATAAAACGATGTATGTGTAAGCACACTTGAAGAAAAGAAAATATCACTTATGAGATATTTTAACTATCAAGCGCTGTTAACACATTATTTAAAACTGGCAAAGTGAATGGTGGTATCCATTTTTACTGTAAAAATATAAATATAATATATAGATTTTATATTATGAGGCTTTACCGTTATACCATTCACGAACAGTGTCGCAAAATAGGCTTGGATACCTTGGGAAATGTTTCTTTCAAACAAGCGTATCAATGTGCAACACAATGGCATTCTGTTTATCATGTATCCAACGGTGTTTCTTTTTTAATCATCTTATAAACTCATCGAGATCTCTGAGATTGCAAGTTCATCTTACGTGATTTTTTTCCTTTATATTCATTTTTTCTTATGAACACTAAAGTCTGTTAAGACACTATCCAAAATAAAGTCAATCAACAAACATTTCTATTCTTTTTTAATATACGGATACTTAAATTAAGAAGTTATAACTCCTGATTGCAACAATAGAAATACTTTGGTTATCCTCGCGCAATAGTAAAAATAAAAATCTGCAACTTACAGAAAAAATTGCGTTTTCAATAAACGATGAAAAAATTATTTTTCATTACATGATGTGAATTATTTAATATATATAAATATTTACTTATTAAAAATGAGAATATGCATCAGAAAGTCTTACCAAAGATAGCTATCTTTAGAAAGATCGCCTCGTATTACAAAAAAATTGAGTTGGCTTTACTCAATAAAATCTTCACAATTGTTTGACAATGCTCTCATTTTTATAGCATCCATATGTGATGTAAAAAGACGCCTATTTGCGTTTCTCTTATAGATAGATTAAATAGTGACAGCACCTTTGATCATTTTTTCTGTGTTAACTTCTCTTTTGGGCAATAATTTATGGTATCTAACACGCCTTTTCTCGCTCTTTTACCTTTGGGCGCACACGAATATCACGGAGAGCACCTTCCCTTCGAAACCGACTGGATCATTGCTGAAGCTTTTGCAAAAGCCCTCACTTTACAAACAAAAGAGCAATTTCATATCGCACTTTTACCGGTTGAAAAGATTGGCTATTCCATAGAACATATAGATGTTACAGGCACACAAACCCTTACCTTTTCTGATGCGATTAAGCGATGGATAAAGATTGGTGAAAACTGTTATCACAAAGGGATCAACCGTCTTCTTCTTCTCAATGCTCACGGAGGCAATTCACCCTTAATGAGCATTGTTATCACCGAATTACGGAGGCGTTTTTCAATGCTTGCGGTAGCAACAAGTTGGAGCCGTTTTGGTTTGCCACAAGGTCTCATGGAGCCTTTTCAACAGCATCTTGATATCCATGGAGGATTTATCGAAACCTCTTTAATGCTCTATTTAGAACCGGAAAAAGTTCATATGGAAAAGGCAAAAAATTTTCATAATAAACAAGCGGATATGATTGCCAATTATCGTTATTTACGCGCTTATGGTCCTCATGCCTTTGGCTGGACAATGCGAGATCTAAATACGCAAGGTGCGGCAGGAAACGCAAGCAAAGCAACACCACAAGCCGGTGAAGCAATATTTTTTCATGTTCTGTCTCAGCTTCGTGATTTACTTGATGATATCAATCGATTTAACATAAACACATGGCAATAAAGAACAATAAAAGGTCTCTCCATGGAAACGACACACCCCAAAAAACTTCCTGTTACGGTTCTCACAGGCTATCTTGGTGCAGGAAAAACCACCCTTCTCAACCGCATTCTCAGTGAAAATCATGGCAACCGTTATGCCGTCATTGTCAATGAATTTGGTGAAATTGGTATTGATAATGACCTGATCATTGAATCAGATGAAGAAATTTATGAAATGAATAATGGCTGTGTTTGTTGCACCGTGCGTGGTGATCTCATTCGCATTCTGGAAAGTTTGATGCAACGTTCTCATCGATTTGATGCGATCATTATAGAAACAACAGGGCTTGCAGATCCCGTTCCCGTAGCACAGACCTTTTTCATGGATGATACGGTCCATGAAAAAACAGCTCTCGACAGTGTCATAGCGATCGTTGATGCAAAGCATTTGCCCTCTCAACTGAAAAAAAGTCGTGAAGTTGAAGAACAAATTGCGTTTTCTGATATTGTTCTCTTAAATAAAATTGATCTTGTCAGCGAAGAAGAACGTGCACATGCGCAATCGCTCATTCTTGCAATTAATCCCAGAGCCATAATTTACGCAACAGAGCGCGCTAACATCCCTCTTGATAAACTCCTCAATCGAGGGTTCTTTGATCTCCAACGCACTTTAGATAATGATCCCCATTTTCTTGACCATCAGCACGCAGACCATGTCTGTGGTCCCGATTGTAATCATGATCATGCACATCACCACAAATCCACCATTCATGATATTACAATAACCTCTGTAAGTTTAAAAACAGGTGCTCTACAACCAGAAAAGTTTTTCCCTTGGATCCAACAGATTACGCAGCAACAGGGACCTGATATCTTACGTCTCAAAGGCATTATCGCCTTTCAAAGAGACGATGATCGTTATGTCATTCAAGGTATACACATGCTTCTTGAGGGACAACATCAACGTCCATGGCGTGAAGATGAAAAACGAGAAAGTCGCCTTGTTTTTATAGGACGCTCTCTTGATGCTGAAAAATTAAAAACTGGTTTTGAAAATTGCGCATAAGTGAGTGATAATGCCAAACATTACCCATTATGATCTCAAAAGTTACTGCCTTTCTTGCGGTTTTATAGGCAATAAACCAGCTTTTGTTTCCGTAGAAGGTTTCATTGTTTTGTTTAATCCAACCCCACAAATCTTTGAAGTTCACAAAGGAATAATTTCAAGCCATTTTTCCCATGACAATACCGCGATCATCACAGGTGGAGAAGATGGAAAAGTCTGTCAAACAACCGCAGCGGGACATACAGAAGTACTAAGCCAAAAAGAACGCAAATGGATAAACAACGTTGCTTTTGGTCCACAAAAAGCTTTTGCTTTTTCCTCCTCACGTTTCGCATTTGTGCATGTTGGAAAAGAACGACAAGAGCTTACACATGAACGCAGTGTAGAATGCCTCGCTTTTGCCCCAAAAGGTCTACGACTTGCCGTTGCCCATTACAATGGAGTTACTCTTCATTGGTTATCAACGCAAATATCTCCCACCACATTGGTATGGAAAGGAGCTCATTGTGGCGTCACCTTCTCGCCAGACAACCGCTATGTCATTTCTACCATGCAAGAAAACGCCCTCCATGGCTGGCGTCTCACTGATAATCAGCATCTCCGCATGAGTGGCTACCCAAGCAAAGTCAAAAGCTGGTCTTGGAGCGTGAAGGGAAAATGGTTAGCAACATCCGGTGCATCAGCAGCCATTGTCTGGCCCTTTCATACAAAAGATGGCCCCATGGGAAAAACACCACTAGAACTAGGAACACGAGCAAATGCGCTTGTTAGCACCGTTGCATGCCACCCACGCAAAGAAATTGTAGCAATAGGCTTCAATGATGGAATGATTTTGTGTGCACATTTTCATGATGGAAAAGAAGTCCTTCTAAAAGGTTATGGGAAAAGTGCTATCTCAGCACTCAACTGGGATCAGACAGGGTACAACCTCACCTTTGGTAGCGAAAATGGTGAATGTGGTATAATCAATATCACTGATTAAACCAAGCACCAACAAGCGCAACCATCGCTGATAAAAATTGCCTACGCAATCCCCCAGAAGCAATTGCGCATGAAACCCATCTTCCTCTCTAAAAAATAAACACACTTACGAGGCGTTTTCAATCACAAACCAAAGAAATCATATATTGTGGACCTTTTTCATCAAGACAAAAGAACCATTTAGAAAAGATAAGAGAAGATTTTAATAAAGTAAAAGGCAGCATTTTCTACTGCCTTTTTTATAAAAGGACATATCATACTTTGTCAAAAAAGGTGGCGCAAACCAGCAGAGAAACTTGCTCCAGAAAACCCTGCTTTTGTCAGTTTATGCTGATAATTTATATCTCCATAAAGAGAAAGTTTTGAAGAAAGACGCGCATTAAAACCAAGCCCTGCTTCCAAAGAAGAACCAAAAAAACCTAATTGGAAATCGTTTTTAAAAGAAACAAATTGCTTATCTTCAAAACTATGCAAATAAGAAAGCTTACTATAAAAAGAAACGACACGTCCCTCTTCAGAAACATTAAGTGTCTTGCTTAAACGCCCACCAACACGCCCCACCCATTGATGAAATTTTCCTAAATCAACATCAATATTATCAACATCATGTACCGGATTAAACTGAAGATGCTGATAAACAACCTGAATCTGCGGATCAAAAATAACACCTTTATACCCTGTTGCAAACGTTCTGCCACTTTTTAAAGAACCGCTAAACTGTTTACCCTTTAACGCTACAACCTTGCCCCGTGCTAGTGTCAAAACATCTCCCTTAAAAAGTCCATACGATAATACTCCATCGATATAAAAACCCGTATCATGCTGTAAACTTCCATAGGCTCCAACAGACCATTTATCAAATGCGCTTTTTTTGCTTTGTTCAACATCCTGTGGGTTTAGAGAGAGGTTTCCATAGTTCCCCAAAGCCCCAAAGAATGTACGACTGTATAAACTCTCAGTCTCGTTTAACAAAACACCTGCTTCCAATGCACTATAATCGAGTTCTGCTCCATAGCCATATTCAAAAGCAGATAAATTGGAAGCATAATGATGACTACCACCATAAGCATGCAGAAAAAAGGCTGGCTTTTCATCATCCTTCCAAGAGGAATGAAAAGCATTCCGCATTGTCTCTACCGTCTTATTTTGCGTGGCCATATCCACTAAACCAGCATGAAATAAGGTATTTGGCAAAAGAAGATAAGTTGGCAATTGAGGAACAACAGCTCTAATTTGGAGATTAGACTGAACATTAAGCGACATAGGAAGATTAGACGAAGGATCAACAGGATCAGAAGATGTAGAAGGCTTTGGTTCAACAGAGGCAGAAGCAGGAGAAATAGAATCTGTAGATGAAGGAGATGCCGAAACAGAAGGCAAGTCAGACATCAACAACGTAGGAAGTGGATCGGGGGGCGAAGGGGTAGGATCAACAGGATCAGAAGATGTAGAAGAAGAAGGAGGGTCAGACATAAACGACGTAGAAAGTTGATTGGGGCGTGGAGGATCGACAGGATGAGATAATGAAAACGAAGAAGGTTTACCAAATGGACCATTATAAGAACCTATTCTAGAAGAAATATAGATCCCTTCGAGTCGGAAATCCCAAAAATCCCCCTCACCTTCCACTAATCTTTTCGTAGCATCTGCTTCTCCAAAGGGCGAACCTGGACCATAACCACGAATACGATATTGATAAGGAAAACCTTTCACCGTAGTATAACCATCATAACCATTGGCGAGTCGAAAAGAACCTGCCTGCGCTGTTCCAGCAACTTGAATGAGTGAAATGCTTTGATCTCTTCCCTCATAGACTTCTTTACTTGCATATTTTGGAAAATTTTGCACATGAATGAATGTCGTTCCAGAAACATCCCCATAGATCAATATGCGATCCGTCTTTTGGGGATCAAACAAACCCTCATCATTCAAAAATGCATTCAACCTAATCTGAGCGTTTCCCTCAGCACTATAGACTTTTTTATCTTTTGATGCGAGAATTTTATCTCCTGCACCTATATCTGCTTTTTTTCCAATGCGTAGCGTTTGATAACCACTATCTTCATCAAAGATCAATGTGCTATTGGAAAGACTTAGAGAAGAAAGCGATGAAACAGATTCTTGTAAACCGTTGTATTTACTTTTAGTAAGATACCATTTTGAATAACGAATTAACTCTAAATCAATAACCGATCTATCCTCAACACGTGTACCTCCTGTAAGAGAGGAAGCGTTTGCTTTCACCAATAGAGAAGCATTATTTTCAGCTTTTAGCAACAAATCACCAGAGATTTTTGTTCCATCCGATAATTCAAGAATACCTTCAGCCCTATAGCCTCTATCCCCCTTCGCATAAATCGCAATAGCATCTGGAACTGTCATATTTGCCTGTGACAAATAAACAAATGCCTTCCCCGTGAGAACTGTTTTGGTTTCTAAAACTTTTTCATTATCTCGTTGCCTAGTCATCTTAGCAAGCTCTTCTGGAGCTAAAACATTAAAATACAGACCATGTACTCCATCCCCTTTCACAGAAATATCATTTTTTTCTATCTTAATACTTGTATTCTTAAAGACATCTGGCGAAACATATTTTTGAATTAATTTGCCCTTATCGTCTACATAACCTGAGAAATTTTTAATCACGAATCCATGCATATTGTTAAGATGAATAAAACCGTTTTTCAAATGAACATCCCCCCCTTGAAAAACCTCAAAAGCTTCAGGCACCGCCCCCATAGCGCCATCACCATCTGTTCTAGCTTCCTCGCTCCTTCCTTTCCCCGTAATACACATAGTATCAAGAATATAGCCCCCTCCAAACCGAGTTGAAAATGAGCCAATCTGATTAAAATTAACGGTACCTTCTGACATTCTAACCATTGCATCAAAACCACTCATAATACCGATCCCTTTTTCCTTCAAATTATCTGGCTCAATATCGATATTCACACTCACTAAAGCAATATCCGTTTCTTTCCCCCATGCATAAATAGCATGTGAAGCACCCTTAATTTCCCCTACCGTCATGCTAATAACTGCATTTTGAGCACGAAGAGCAGGTATATCCTTAAAATCTGCAGCTGTTAGATTAAGTTTTCCACCATTTCTTACATACGCCCCATAGGCAGATATTTTATCTGAATTATCGCCATAAACTGTTATCTGAGAGGCATTAACAACAGTGCCAGCTTTTTCTACATATATAGCTGCAATAGGCGAAGCCTCCTGAGAATTCTTTAAGTAATAAACTTTATCTGCGAGAAAGTGTATTTTTCTATCATCGCATTTATAAAATGCCTCTCCTGCATCACCTGAAGAGCCTGCAGCACTAACATAAGTAACCTGCAAAAAATAAAGAATAGCTGTTGTAAAGTTACACAAAAATACATGTTTTTTAAATACATAAGCCATAACTCTTCCCGACTCCTATTCCCATATTTTATTCATTTAAGAATAATATCTATATTTAGACTAACAAACTTCTTAAATATAATAAATATAAAACTAAAGATCTACTTTAAATACTTAATATAACAATATACACTTATATATAAATTACTATATAGTTTATGTATAGCTAAAAATGATATTGTAACCCGCCTGAAAAAATAGTCTCTGAAAAACCATCTTTGCTAATTGGCTAAGACGATGTTGATAAGTTACATCTCCATACAATGCAAAATGTGAAGACAACTGAGTATTTAACCCAACTCCAGTTTCTAGAGAAAAATCAAAAGCCCCTCATTGGAATTCATCTCCAAACTGTACACGTTGTTTTCCTCCAAAACTATTGGCAAGATGAAGCTTGCCATTGAAAGAAACAACAATCCCCTCTTCAGAGACAGAAAGCATCTTTCCTAAAGACCCACCAACACGCATCACCCACAAAACAAGTTTTCCATTTCAATATTAAAACCATCAATATCAGACGCCTTATCAAACCGCACATTTTGATAAATAACCTAAACCTGCGGATCAAAAATAACCCCTAACTATAATTGTAATTGTAACAAATATGAGTGTTCAGAATAATCTGAACACATTTAAATTAACGACATGACCTTGGGTCATGAAAAAAAGGCTTATGAAAAAATAGAGAAAGGCAGAAGCGAACTATCCCCTTTATGTCCTGTCATAAATGACTTACCCGCAATTAATGAAGCACTCAAAAGTGTTCCTCTTCAATGTTGTTATCTTGCCTCTTGCTTGCGTGAGAACATCCCTCTTAAATAAACCATAGGAAAAAAGAACATCTATATAAAAGCCTGTATCATGCTGCATGCTGCCATATGCTGTAATAGACCATTTATCAAATGTACTTTTTTGACTTTGTTTAACCTTTCGAGGCTGCAAAGAAAGCTTGCCATAATTTCCCATAATCCCAAAGGATGTCGTACTATATGCACTTTCGATTTTCTTGAGTAAAATACTTGCCTCTAGTGCATTATAATCAAGCTCACCGCCATAATCACCATATTTAAGTGCAGATAAATTTGAAGTATAATGATGATGTCCACCGTAATCGCGCAAAAACAAAGCGGAATTTTCATCAGTTTTCAACAACCGACCAGAAACAGTTCGCAGTACTTTCAACTGCTTGTTTTGATTACTGATATCCATAAATCCAGCATAAAATAAGGTATTTGGCACAAGAATATAAGCCAAAACCTGTGGAACAATGACTCTCACATTTGGTTCAAAATGAGAAGAAGGCTCAAAAACAGATGGCGGAACAGGTGAACCAGATGAAACTGGGGAAACTGGTTTAGATTCAGCAATAGCGGGAACAACAGGTGCAAGAGAGGAAGGAGGATTGGGGATCTCAAGCACAACAACATCAGGTACATTAGGTGTGGTAGTAAGATGAAAGTCCCTATCAGGAGAATCTACAGGAGAAGAAAGACTTGGCTCCTGAGGTTTTTGCTGAGAGTTAGAATCAATAGAACCATCCTCACCTCCAGTAATATTAGGATGAATTTTAGGAAAAGAAGGAATATCGTCAGAAGAAGGAGGGACAACCAAATCAAGAACAGGAAAAACTTTAGTGGAATCGAGAGAAGTAGAATCAACAAATTGACTTTCGAGGCGAAAATCCCAAAATGTTTCAGTATTTTTAAGCACTCTTTGATTGGAATCTGCCGCCCCTAAAGCAGAGCTTGGACCATAACTCTTAAGATGATACTGATAGGGAGAGGCTTCAAGTGTGACATACCCCCCATTTAACTGAAAAGAATCTTCAGCGGCTTTTCCATAAACCTGAATAATGGAAATCCCCTGATCATTACCACCATTTCCCGTCAATGCCCCTGAGCTTCCAGGAACACTATACACATGGACTGTCGTTTTTCCTTCAAGATCACCATTGATTAAAAGCCTATCCGTTTTTTGCTCTTGCAGAGCACCTCCTTTATCCAAATATGCATTAAGATAAAGACGCGCATCGCCTTGTGTACGATAGACAGTCCCTGCCCCTTTTCCGATAAGAAGTGTCTAATAACCATCTGTCGTTTTGGATTTCAGTTCTTCAAAAATAAGAGAACTATCCGTAAGATTGACCGATAAAATGAAGGAATAGTCCCCTAACTTAGAACCAGAAGCATCAAAGTTGTGCAATTTGTCAACTTTTGGTCGCGATAAAATCCACTTTGAACCATTTTTAAACTCTATCTTAGCTGTAGAACTTTCATCAACATGTGCAACTCCTACAAGAGTAGAAGCATCAGCCTCAATCTTTACATTGGAATGCTCAACAGCTTTAAGGAGTGAATCTCCAGAAATTTTTGAATATTGTGAGAGTTTAACAGAAGTTTCGAATTGGCGGCTATAAATAGCCGTACTTTCTGGAGCCATAACGGTTGTCTTTGTCAAATGGACAGACCCTTTTCCAGGTATAATTGTTTTTTTATCATTTAAGACAGCTTCCCAAAAAAAGCGCATGCCATTAAATGCATTCCCTTCCACAAAAATATTGAAATATTTGATATGAGCATCATTATTATCATTCCCCTGCAATACAATGCCATGAGCATTGTTAACATCAACGTTTCCCTTCTGGAAATTAAGAGAGCCTTTCCCCTGAAGCATACTAAAAGCAGAAGCTTCACGATGATTATCTGTATTTATCCCCTGTTTCCCCCTCCCGGTAATAGAAACACCATCTAAATTAATTTCTCCTTCTCCTCCTGTTTGAACACCAATACCATCAGCAAAGTTAATTTTCCCTCCTTTCATATAAATTTTTGCACCATTATAACTCAAAAGACCTATCGCATCAGAAGATGTCTTAATCTCTGTCTTGGTCAAAGCAACAAACGACCCTTTACCAGCAACACTGATCCCTATTCTGGTTGCTTTAATCACCCCATCCTGCATCTCAAAAGCTCCCTCATCATTAACATCAGCCCCTATCGACACATCATTTAACATAGAATAAAATAGAGCAACGCCTCCCCCATTTGAGGACTTTACAGCTGTTGTCCAAGCGCTTGCTCCTGAATGGCCATTTGTATTCGAAACACCGTTAATGATTATAGCCTCTCCCTCAATGACTGCATCTTCCCTTGATGCCTCTATGGCAGCATCAGAGCTTTCACCAATAAGTTGATAAGTTTTCTGGGAAATTTCATGCATTTTACCATTATTACAACGATAAAATGAGGCACTTTCGTTAGATGAATATGGCTTCTTCTCAGCAGGAATCTCACCTGCATCAGCATTGTATACAAAGAAAAAAATAACCGTTGTAAAACGACATAAAGAGAGATGCTTTTTAAGCATAATTTTCTACAAACTTTCTTCCCCTTCTCTAAAAACAAAAAAACACGTATTCTGTTTAATAACTTTGGTTACGCGTGATAATTTAAAATATGTTTTGTATTTTATGTATCCACTAAATGTTTTATGTAAAGCCAGAATCCCAAAATATCACAATTTAAAATTGTATGATTTATAAAAAAACGCGTAAAATATAGATAAAAATAAAAAATCCACCCCAAAGCGGTAATTTCAAGAGAATTTAATAAAAATACACTAAAGGAAGAAAAACAGCATAAGAAGCAAGAACTGCAAACCAGAAAGCCTTATCTCGTTTCTAAAAAGAAACAAACTTGCTCATGCAAAAAACATTTTTTAAAAAAGCTTATTTTAAAAATTGCAAACAAATAATAAAAAACCACAAGCTATGCTTGTGGCTTTTTAAACAACTTACCCCAAGATGATCATTCTAAAAACGATAGCGCAACCCACCAGAAAAACTGATCCCAGAAAAACCACCTTTACTCAACTTATGCTGATAAATCAAATCAGCATGAAGCGCAAATTTTTGAGACAAGTGAGCATTAAGACCTAATCCAGCCTCTAGAGAAGAACCAAAAGCCCCTAACTGGAAAGAATCTTTAAAGCGCACAGTTCTTTCTTTGCCAAAATCATGGGCAAAATGAAACTTGCCATAGAAAGAAACATCACGATCTTTTTCAGACGCAGTCAGGGTCTTCATCAAACGCCCCCCCATACGCACCATCAATTGATCCAGTTTACCCATCTCAATATTAAAATTATCAATATCACGAGCCGCATTAAATTGAAGATGTTGATAAACAACCTGAACCTGTGGATCAAAAACAACACCTTCATATCCTGTGGCAATTTTCTGACCACCCATTAAGGAAACACTTAAAGGGTTACCCTTCAATATTGCAGTCTTACCCCGTGCAGTTGTCAGAACATCTCCCTTAAACAGACCATAGGATAAAAGACCATCAACATAGAATCCTACATCATGCTGCATACTACCATAAACTGTAGCAGTCCATTTATCAAATGTACTTTTTTGGCTTTGTGCAACATCTCGAGGCTGTAGAGAAAGCTTTCCATAAGATCCCATAACCCCAAAGGATATAATACTGTCAACATTTTCAACAGTTTGTAGCAAAACACCTGTCTCTAGCGCATAGTACCCTAGATCCCCTCCATAACCATATTCAAGCGCAGATAAATCTGAAACATAACGATAACTCCCACCATAGCCACGCAAAAATGAAGCAGGATTTTCACGAATTTCCAACATTCCACTAAGATTAGTCCGTACTATCTCCAACTGTTTGTTTTGATTGCTAATATCTACCAAACCTGCATGGAACAAACTATTTGGCAAAAGCAGATAAGTTGGTACCTGAGGAACAACAGATCTTACACCTCGTCGAGACGGAGAAACATTTTCAATTTTAGAAAGACTATCCGCAGAAGACACTGAAACAACATCACCAGAAGACGCTGGAACAACATCCACAGAAGATTCTGGAACAACATCCTCAAAAGAAGCATGTGCAGGAGGTGTACGTTTAGAAACCATAGGAGTACTTTTAGAAACATCAGATGTTTGAACATATTCATTTTCTAAACGAAAATTCCAAAATGCGCCTCCATTCAAAGCAAATCGCTGTTTAACATGCTCCTCCTCTCCAGTAGTACTTGGACCATAAGAACGAAGTACATATTTATAAGGCGCGCCATCCAATGCAACATACTGCCCATTCAGTTGAAAAGAGTCATGCGATGCATCTCCATAAACTTGAATAATTGAAACACTATGCGCTTTTTCGTTTTTTCCTTCTAAACCTCCCGCAACCCCTTGTATGTGTACTATAGTGTTTCCTAAAACATCACCATGAATGAGGAGCCGATCCGTTACTTGATTACCACTTGTATCACTAGGATTTAAACATGCATTCAAATGAATCCAAGCACCACTAAAACCCTGATAAACAGGACCTGTTCCTTTCCCAATATAAAGCGTTTGATATGCATTATCAGTACCGGAATTTGGTTTTTTAAAAGTAATGGAACTATTAGAAAGACTTACCGACGAAATAAATGAAACACCTCCATAATTAGGATCTTGTAATTTTTTATGTCTTGGTTGCAATAAAGCCCACTGTGAATTATTTTTCAATTCAAGGTCAACTGTAGAACTACTATCAACCTGAGTTTGACCAACAAGTACAGAAGCATCAGCAACAACCTTTATAGAAGAGTTACTATCAACCTTCAACAACAAATCTCCAAAAAGCTTTGTTTCCTTTAAAGATATAGAAGACTTTCCAGATTTACTGCTGTAAAGAGCTATGCTATCTGGGACTACAAAACGCGTCTTTTCCAAATTAACGCGCGATGATTTTTTCTCTAACGAACCATCTGATGCTGCCTTACCTTCAAAATGCATACCATAAAATGCATTACCTTTCGCTGTAATATTGGAATCTCCAATATCAATCTGAGGAGCTTTATCTCCCTGCAATAAAAGCCCATGAACATCAATAACATCAACAGACCCTTTCATAAACTGAACATAACCATCTTCAGATATGTGAAAAGCTGCTTGACGACCTACATCCAGCCCTTGATCATCCTTGCCAGTACTCCCCTTGCCGATAATAGAGACACCCTTTAAAATAAAATGTCCTTTTTCTCCTGCTTTAACCCCAACACTCCCTAGGCTAATTTGCGTATTCGTTAAATTAACTTCACTTTGAGATTTTCCCTCTGCAACAGCCCCCACTTTGATTGCATCAATTGATCCACCAGACATTACGATGAAACCACCTTGAGCTTCTACCCCCACTAAAACGCCACTCAAATTAGAATCATTCAGAAAGACGCCCGCCTTTTCTGATGCCTTTACTCCATATTTCCAAAAATTCTTTTCCGAATTATTCTTTTCATCCAAAATCCCCTTAACAGTTATATTCTTGCCACGAATAATTGTATCTTTCTTAGACGCCTCTATGGCTCCATAAACACCATTAATATTTTTATCCGTTAGTGAATAAACTTTATTATTAATTTCATTCTGTTCTCCATCATCACACTGATAAAATGCTGCATTCTGATCACATGAAGACTGCTTTTTTCCAGAGAAACCTTGAGATTCAGCATTGTGAGCAAAAACATCAGCATTATGTGCAAAAAAAAGAAATGCTGTTGTAAAAGTACATAAGGAGAAACGATTTTTAAATAGATTTACCATAACTACACCATGATTATGCCCCATTATAGAGCAATACATAACGTATCAAAATGTTTAACCAGAAAATTTAATACGCTTTGGTTTAAAAACAGGAGGTTTATTAATATTTTTTGTGTTTTATGTAAATATGAAATAAAAAAATATAACTAAATAACGACAGAAAAATCACCTTTAAAGTTGTTATTCAAAAATAGCTTTAATCGGTTGACACGTATTAAAACACCTACTTTAACTGCTGTCTAATCCCCCAGAACGGGTATAATCAACATCCTTACGATAGATATTATTATGTACTTTGAAGAAGTACAAAACATATGCAAAAATTGAAACACAAGAGTTTACATATACCTTTTTAGGCAATCTTCATGGCAAGACAGCCTAATAAAGAGTAGGAACGTGTAAAAATTAGTTCCTATTTTTACTATCTCCTTTTAATTCAACTTGACAACATTCAAAAGCATTCAGAGCCGGATCTTTAAAAAATAAATATTATATATGACTTCATCCTGTTATTTATCGCATTCCTTTTAAGAAAACACATTTTCGAAAAACAATACGTCATTATGTTTCTCATTCATCAGTTTTCTCAGATATCTCTCATTTTTCCCTCCCCATTTCACAACGACAGCAGATATAATATAAAGTTCATCGGATATAGCCCTCATTGCGCTTGAGTATCTTCTTTTCTTTGCCATTTCTAATATTGTAAATCCTCTTCTCTTAACATAATTCCCAAAAATTATATTGACTCTTTTCTTAGACGATTATTTCACTTTCCAAGCTGACATATAATGTGCAAAGGAATGCTTTTTATGGATTCATCATAAAAGCCTTGAAAATATTTCCGCATCCTGAATTAAAAAATATCTTTATCAGTCGGCATATTATAAATAATATAATAATCACTCTGAAATACGCGTTTTTGAAACGATAACGTACAAACTTTTCAAAAAAATGAAAGAAGTCCAACCCAAAAGCACATTAAAGATATGCAAAGTCATACTCTCGTAAAAACGCTATAACACAAAATGAATAGAAAATGAGAAAAAGCCACAAGCATAACTTGTGGCTTTTTCAAAGATTAATCAGAAACAGCAACAAAACTAGAAATGATAACGCAAACCACCAGAGAAACTAGTTCCAGAAAAACCAGCTTTCGTTAGCTTGTGCTGATAAACCAAATCGCCGTAAAGTGCAAATTTTTGAGACAATTGGGCATTAAAACCTAATCCAGTTTCTAACGAAGAACCAAAAGAGCCTAGCTGAAAAGCATCTTTAAAATGCACAAATTGTTTTCCTTCAAAACCGTGAGCAAGATGAAGCTTGCCATAGAAAGAAACAACTTGAGCCTTATCAGTTGCGACCAGCCTCTTTGTTAAACGCCCTCCAACACGCCCTATCCACTGATGAAGCTTTCCCAGCTCAATATCAAAGCCATCCACATCACGCACTTTATTAAATTGAAGATATTGATAAACAACTTGAACTTGCGGATCAAAAACAATGCCATCCTCCTCCCCCACCATAAATGTTTTACCAGCCGTCAATGAAGCACTTAAAGGATTTCCCTTTAATGTTGCCGTCTTGCCACGTGCAGTTGTTAGAACATCACCTTTAAACAAACCGTAAGACACAAGACCATCAACGTAAAAACCCGCATCATGCTGCATACCACCGAATGCCGTAACTGACCATTTGTCAAATGTACTTTTTTGACTCTTCTCAACATTCAAAGGTTGCAAAGAAAATCTCTCGTAGGCCCCGATAATTCCAAAAGAAGTGGAACCATACATATTTTCGATTGCTTTCAGCAAAACACCTGCCTCTATGGCATTATAATCAAGCTCGCCGCCATAACCATATTCAAGCGCGAAAAGATTTGAAGTATAACGATGATTGCCGCCATAACCGCTTACAAAAAAGATAGGATTTTCACGACTTTCTAATAAGCCCCCAGAAGGAATTCGTAAAGCTTCGAATCGCTTATTTTGATTGCTCACATTCATCAAACCAATATGACGTAAGGCATTAGGCAAAAGGAGATAAGTCGGAACCTGCGGAACAACAGCCCTAACTCCCGGCTTAGGATGAGGCCCCGGAGCTGGTGCCGGAGAAGGTTCTGGTCCTGGAATTGGGTCAGGAAAAGGCTTCGGAGCAGGATCTGGTTTAGGTTTAACATCAGGATCTATAGATCTGCTTTCAAGGCGAAAATCCCAAAATTCTCCGTTCCCTTCAACTAATCTTTGATCCATATTTGCTTTTCCTAAATGAGCCCCTGGACCATAACTATAAAGCTTATACTGATAAGGTAATTTATCTAGTGCTACATAACCACCTTCCAACTGAAAAGAATCCTGCTCTGCTTGCCCAGAAACCTGAATGATTGAAATACCTTCATTATTTCCTCCCCTTCCCGTGTATCCTCCTGGACTTCCTGAAACTCCACGCACCTGGAGCTTTGTTTTTCCCGAAATATCACCATGAATTAAAACACGATCTGTCTTTTGATGATCAAGAGCACCACCACTATTCAGATAGCTATTAAGGGAAATAAAGGCACCGTCCCGAGCTCTATAAACTTCACCCTTTCCCTTTCCAATACGAAGGGTTTGATAATCATCAACAGAAGAAGATTCATCTCTTTTAAAATTAATAGAACTCTCACCCATAAGACTAACGAGTGAAATAGAAGAAGCATGTGCATCCTCATGTTGATTTTTTTGCAACGGTTGTTGTAAAATCCATTTAGAACGGCCTCCCAAATAAAGTTCGGCATTAGAATTTTTATCAACGTGTGTGCGACCTTCAAGAGTAGAAGCATCAGCCAAAACTGTTATAGAAGCACCTTCCTCAGCTTTTAATAAAAAATTCCCTGAACGAAGAGTGCTGTGCACCAACCCCACCGCACCAGAAATAATGTTTCTACCATAAAGAGCCGCATCGTCTGAAACAGAAAACTCTGTTTTATCCAAATTAACCACTTCTAATCGTGGTAAAGCTTTTTCTTCCCCTGATGAAATTTCTTCTTTTTTATCCCCACCTTCACTCCATGGCTTCTCTCCCCGCAAATAGATACCATAAGATCCCTTACCCTTTACAGTAACAGAAGAGGATTTCATATTAACTTCAGTCACAGGAATCTCTGAATCAGAATCTTCATTTGATAAATCTTTAACTTCCTGCAGAGGAATAGAATTAACTGTATTTTCTAATAATATGCCATGGACATCCATAGCACGAATAGTGGCCCCCTCTAAATTAACAGTCCTCCCTAAATCCGTATGCACAACCGCATGATCCTTGCCTTTGTCCGCCTTCCCAGTAATTTCAACATTCTCGAGATTTATCTTCCCACCTAACGTGGAAGAAACCCCATGGCTGTTCATAAAATCAACTGATCCACCTGACATCCAAATTTCTGAATGATCATAACTTAAAAGACTTGCATTCCCATTAGAGGTCTTAATTTCTGTATCTTCTAAAAGAACAAACGAGTTCTCTGCTGCATCAACACCCTCATGACTTTCCTCAATCTTTCCATTTTTTACCTCAATCACTCCATTACTCGCACGAAGGGCTATAACTGTATTTTTGATAATCGGATCTTCCAAAACAATCTTACCATTCTCTAATACATGCACCCCCATTAGAAAAGTTTTATCAGCAACTTGACTACTAACCTCTACATTCTTCCCACTAACCTTTGTGCCTATTCCTTTCACCGTTATAGCAGTAGGATCATCAGGATAGTTGGAAGCATTCTCATTTGTAATCCTATAAGATTTATTATCAATTTTAGGCTCCCCACAATTATCACATATATAATACAACCCACTGTAGTAATAAAACCTAGGATTCACACCTCTTCCATCAGAGTCTGCATCTTTAACAGAGTTATCTACATTATTCTTACGCCCACTCTCTCCAATCTCTCCACTAAGCTCACGATAGTCACTCCCCCCACGAATACCCTCATCATTATTGCGAACAGGAATCATATTAGGAGGATAATAATTATCCCCACCCCACCCCCTAAGAGGAGGCTTATACACATTACTTCCACTAAGATGAGGACCAGAAGTAACACGAATACTGTTAATCGGAGTAACAGTTATAACATAAGGTTTACCAACCTCCTCTGCAGCCGCATAAACTTCTATTCCATTTTGGAACAAAGAGAGGATAGCTGTTGTATAAGCACATAAACATACATGATTTCTAAAAACTTTAATCATAGTTCCCTCGAAACTTTTCTTCCCCTCTCATTAAAAATAAAAGCACCTGCAAAACATCCCATTGCACACCTCAAAATACGAAAAGTGTAACAAAAAGAACATGCCTCATGCTCATCTGAACTGTGCAATTAATTATCTCAATAAATTTGGCAGAAGCTCTACGCCAAAACCACCTACAAGAGAACAATTAAAAATTACACTTTATAAGTGTATAATGCATTCTGTATTTCGTGTAAAGAAAAAATAAAATCAGTGCGTGTAATTAATTAAAAACACAACCGAACCTTGTGAACTTTAAAAATTAATCCACAAGGAAATGAATGAAACAATGATTTAAATCAGCAGAAAACAAACTCTCAAAAACGAGCTTTAGAAAACATCAAATATTATATTAGATAATATCAATACAGTACAAAAAAGGATAATGTAACGCATACTGGACTGCTGAACGCTTAAAAAGCCGATAAAAGCGAGGCACTCTATCGTATCAGTAGCAGCATAAATTTTAAGAAAATTCGCTTTAGCGTAGAAAAGTGCCCTCACGTATAAAACACACTATATCTTTTTTTATTCAATCAAGAAGATGGGAAGCTTTTAAGAACAACATAAGTTGTTATAAAGAAAAAAGGCAGCACAATGTGCTGCCTTTTCTAAAAAAGTACATACTGTATCTTATATTAAAACTGATAACGTACTCCTCCAGAAAAACTTATTCCAGAAAAACCAGCTTTATTAAGCTTATGTTGATAGAGAACGTCAGCATGTAAAGAGAACTGTGGCAACAATTTGGCATTAAAGCCTAATCCAGCCTCTAATGAAGAACCGAAAGCCCCTAACTTGAAAGCATCCTTGAAATGCACAGACTGTTTTTCTTCAAAACCATGAGCAAGATAAAGCTTACCATAGAAAGCAACAGCATTCACGCCTTCAGAGCCTGTAGGAGTCTTGGTTAAGCGTCCACCAACACGTACCACCCACTGATCAAGGTTACCCATTTCAATATCAAAATCGTCGATATCACGGGCTTTATTAAACTGGAGATGTTGATACACAACCTGAACCTGCGGATCAAAGACAAACCCCTTATATCCTGTAGCAATTTTCTGACCACCAGATAAGGAAACACTCAAAGGATTACCTTTCAATGTTGCCGTCTTACCCCGTGCAAGAGTGAGAACATCACCTTTGAACAGACCATAGGATAAAAGACCATCGACATAGAAGCCAACATTATGCTGCATGCTACCATATACCGTAGCAGTCCATTTATCAAATGCACTCTTCTGACTGTGCTCCACATTCAAAGGCTGCAGAGAAAGTTTTCCATAAGTTCCCATAACACCAAAGGATATAGCACTGTCGGTATTTTCAATAGTTTGCAGCAGAACACCCGCCTCTACACCATTATAACTAAGATCGCCGTCATAACCATATTCAAGTGCGGACAGATCTGAAGAATAACGATAACTTCCACCATAGCCGCGTAAATATAAAGCAGGATTCTCACGAACCTCTACCATTCCTGTAGAAGTCATCCGCAACGTCTCTAACTGCTTGTTTTGATTACTGATATCCATCAAACCAGCATGGAACACGCTATTAGGCAAGCTGAGATAAGTTGGAACCTGTGGAACAACAGACCTTACAAATTGTTCAGGAAGGGCAGTAGATCTCATAGACTTAACATACTGATTTTCTAGACGGAAGTTCCAAAACTCTCCACCATCCTTAACAAACTTCTGCTGAACATGCTCCTGTTTCGAAGTCGCTTCTGGAGCATAAGCACGAAGAGTGTATTTGTAAGGTGAGTTGCTCAGTGCAACATAATTGCCATCGAGTTGGAAAGAGTCTTTCTTCGCTTGACCATAGACCTGAATAACTGAAACACTATGAGCAATCTTGGCATTCGCTTGACCATCTCCTACATTGCCCGCATCACCTCGTACATGTATTTTTGTTTTTCCAGAAATATCACCATGAATGACAAGCCTATCAGTGACTTGCTGATCACTCGGATCACGAGGATTTAAACGTGCATTGAGATAAATTACAGCATTACCCTGTGCCGCATAAACTGTCCCTTTCCCATTTCCAATATGGAGAGTCTGATATTTTCCTTCAGATTCCGAAGGTGCAAAATCAATAGCACTGTTTAAAAGACTCACAGAAGAAATGCATGAATCCACGCATCCTAAATCTGAAGTCCCCAAATTCCTCTGTGCACTTCTTTTTAGAACCCACTGTGAACTATTAGCCAAGTCTAATTTTGCATAAGAGCTTTTATCAACGCGAACACCGCCTGTAATAACAGAGTTATCAACCGAAACTGATATATTAGAATCATTCTCAGCCTTCAACAACAAGTCACCAGCAAGAGTTGTTTTATTTTCTAATGAAACATAACCACCAGAATTATTACCATAGATGGCTATACCATTTGCAACTTCAAAATCAGTTTTCTTCAATGAAATTGCTCCTGTTATGCCTATAGGTGTTTTCTCCTGTTTGGATACAGCGCTTCGCTCAACACTCCTTGTTTTTCTAACAGAATTCCCATTTGCGACCTGATTCTGTCCATCTGCTGGTCTTTGAGCCGTGCCATCAAAATATATACCATAGGATCCATCTCCTTCCACTCTAACAATAGAAGATTCGATATTAGCGCGATTCATCGAGAGACGAACGTCAGAAGATCTTCTTTGCCTAGAAGAACCCTTCTTAATGTCTCCATCAGCCGCTCTAACCCACAAAGCATTGGCATCAGTCAAAACCTTTCCCCCAGAAAAATCAACAGAAGCATTATCACTCACCAGAAAAGCTGCACGTCCAAACTTTTCTGTACCACCTAATTGCTTGTTTTGTTTTTTCGCAATAATCTCCACTTTATCTAATGTAATATTTCCACCAGATTCCGACCTCACAGCCACTCCCTCTGTAAGAGCAATATTTCCAGAGCTCATGGTTATCTTACCACCATTACTAGCCAAACCAGCTACAGCCAAACCTCCCACAACATTAATTTCTGTATCTCTTAAATCAACAGATGACCCTGAGCCAGCTAAAACACCTACATAATGAACATTGACCGTTCCATCATGCATCTTGATCTTTCCACCTTTTTGCACCTCAAGACCAATCAGAGAAGATTGCACTGCTGTTTTTTGTTCCAAAACAACCTCTGCCCCCTCTTCTGCAAGCACAGCACTTACAGCCCGCAATTGAGTAAGATCAACATTATTTTCATTATCCGAAGAATACGCCCCACTAATGGTAGCATGCTCTAGCTTGACAACTGTATTCTGATTTTTTGCATGCATAGAATGATGTTTCTTATCATTTACCGTTAGTGTAAGATTTTTCATTGTGTGTGACCGACCATCACTACAATAAGAAACTTGCGATCTTCCCACACCGTTTTGCTCCGTATCATTACATTGAAAAGAAACAACAGTCTCTGAAGAAACTGTAGATTCTACGGTGGGTGCAAATGAATTTAGTGGAGCAGGTCCTTTAGATACAGGAACAACAGACGTAACAGCCAAAGGATTTGTACCGTCCACACCATGCCCATCAGATATCCCCGCAACAGAAGTGCTAGGTAGAACGGTAGTTACATAAGAACTATCAGAATCTACTGCACTTTCTACACTATCTACTTCCTTTGTAGAAGAAACTGTAGATTCTACGGTGGGTACAAATGAATTTAGTGGAGCAGGTCCTTTAGATACAGGAACAACAGACGTAACAGTCGAAGGATTTGTACCGTCCACACCATGCACATCAGATGTTCCCAAAACAGAAGTGCCAAGCAGACTATCAGAATCTACTGCACTTTCTACACTATCTATTTCCTTTGTATTTGTAGAAGAAATAGAAGACTCAGATGATAGAGAAGAAGACTCTATAGCTCCAGATGTTTCAGATCCCCCAAGTACAGTAGATGGATTAGCTACTACAAGCCGATCATCCGCAGATGAAGTAGGAGTATTAGAAGACGAAACAAGAGCTGATCTTTTGGAAGAATCTATTACAGATAGACTACCATCTTCACTAACAGCTACCCCAAATTCTTTAAGCTTTTCTACTAAATCATCCGATTCTTCTAGTAAATTCATTTTTTTAAGGCGTTCTTTTAGATGTTCTTTTGAAATCATAATTCCAGACCATCCATTCTCTCCTGCAATATACATTCTTCCTATATGAGTATGTGTATACAATTTAACGTTTCCTGGATTAGCTCCCCCCAATCCCAATATAGAAATCAGCATCGACCTCTTACTAGAATTATCAGATCCAGTAAGAAGAGTGGACACTGTATCTCTGGATGTTTTAGATCCCAATGGAACAGATTCTATATGTGCACCCTCTCTAGATGAAGCAGACGAAGAATTATACATCTCAGACACTTCACCCCTAGTAGAGGTATCTGAAGTTCTTTGAGGAACAGTATATGCATCACCAGAAGATACAATATATGAATTTTCTAAATATGAATTTTCTAAATATAAATTTTCTAAACAAAAATCCCAAAGGTGAGTGGTTTCTGAAACTAATTTATTATCAAAATAATTTGTTCTTGAAGAGATAATTGGACCGTAAGCACGAAGAACATACTTGTAAGGTGAACCGCCTATCGTAACATACTCACCATTCAGCTTAAAAGAATCTTTCCTCGCCTCCCCATAAACCTGAATAATTGAAATACTCTGAGGTTTATAACCTTTAACATTCCGACTTTGTTGCCCCTCACCATCTTGTTTAATTGTATGCACATGCACCTTAGTTTGACCAGAAACATCACCATGAATTAAAAGCCTATCAGATAATTGAGAAGCCACTGATGCATTAGCTGGCACAGATGCACGGAAATAAATATCAGAATTCCCAGAAGCGGTGTAAACTGTGCCTTGCCCATTTCCTATACGAAGCGTTTGATAACTATAATTTTGTTGATCAGCATCATTTTGTAAAGGCAAAAACGAAATAGTAGAATTGTCAAGTTTCACAAATGAAATACATGAATCCCCACAACTCTTATTATCACTCTGTCCAAATCCATTTTTCGTTTTATCACTCTGTCCAAATCCATTTTTCGTTACATGCCACTGCGATCCATTGAACAAAGAAATCTTACCCTGAGAATCTTTTTCAACATATACTCCACCTTTAACTATAGAATCATTAACAAAAACCGACACTTCAGAAGTAGATTTAGCATGTAAGAATATATTACCAGAAACACTCGCGCTATCTATAAGAACAGAGCCTCTCATATTATCACCTAGGATGGCTGTACCATCTGAAACATTAAGAGTAGTGTTTTGCAAAAAAACTAAAGACTCCTTATTTTGTAATTGGTTACTTTTTAATTGGCTCTGTTCTAGATCACCGACTTGATTATCAAAATATATGCCTATAGACCCTTCGCCACTCAAGTTAATAGTTGAAAGTTTTATAGAAGCCTTAATCCTAAAGTCCGCTTCATCGGTTCTTTCTGCATCGGTTCCTGTTCTTGTCTTTTGGTCTAAAATTTTGGGTATAAGATCGTTAGCATAGTCCGAAGAAGCAAGAAACTCGCTACTGGGATCACCTATTTCAATAAGCTTTACTTTTGTACCATTATTTCCTTCATCATTGTTAGAATCTTCTCCATCATTGTCAAAGACCCATAAACCAATAGAATTTGAATGATCAATGTTTCCATTTTTAAAGGAAATAAAACCTGCATCTGTAAATAAAAAGCTAGTCAATGCCTGTACTCCAGAAACAGATCTGCTTCCATTAATTGTTGCAATACTAACATTATCTAGTTGAATAAATCCTCCGCTTTCTGCCGCAACTACAGTTCCACCTGTCGGTAAAATAACCTTCCCAAATTTCATGTCTATTACTGATCCAGTGGTGGCACGCAAACCAGTTTCATAAAGACCCTTTTCTTCCTGTTTAATATCTGAACTCACCTGTTGGCCCGACACTTTAATCTCTGTATTATCCAACATAATAAGTGATTCATCCGCAGCCTCAGCACCCATAACTGCACTATAGATTTTCCCTTTTTCCATAACGACCTTTCCACCATATGAAGTGTAAAGCCCAGTATCAAAATTATGAATCGATGAATATGCCAATTTAACCAGCCCACCTTCTGATGCAAATACAGCGCTCCCATACTCCGGATTTGTAGCCTTCTCAGCTTCTGAACCAGGTTGATTCTTAAGAGATGAAGAATATAATTTAATAGTTGTTACTGATCCTTCAACAACATCATCTTCATCATTAACATCAACCCTTCCCGCTGCTACAGCATTAGCACCCTTCTTATTCACTATAACCGTGCTATACTTGATTACGTGGTCTTTTCCATCATTACAAACAATAGGTGATAAAGGGCGATCATTATAAGTCGCTACATTACATGGATTGGCACCAACGCCACCAGAGACACCGCCAACACCGCCAACGCCAACACCGCCAACGCCAACACCGCCAACACCGCCAACACCGCCAACGCCAACACCGCCATTGTTTGGGGCAGCGACTTGTGGTAAAGCAAGTGCGGGTAATTCTGCTGCTTTAAGCCCAGAAGATTTTGATGAATCTCCCAAAGATGGTATCAGAGATGAAAGTGAAGATATTCCTGGAAGTGGTATTGAAAACCAACTAGCCCCCATAGAAGCATCTACACTTTGTAAAAAGAAAAGAGCACTCGCTGTCAGTGCGTACGAACGTGTACGCTTTTTAAATACATTGATCATATGTCAAACTTTCTAAATAATGTTGCAAAAACACTGGAATTAAGTGAAAATGAGGTAAGTGAACAATTTGTAACATATGTTAGTCAATTTTACAACATGATGTTATTTATCTACACTTCGTTTTGTGCATAAAAATACCAAAGTTAAATTTTTAAGTGCGCAAACCCTTGTAATATTAGATAAAAGGATAAAATCACGATGATAAAATATATGAAATGGATGACTTCTGTTTTACTGGTTGCAACCAGCTTTGCAACACCTTTATGGACACAGACGAGTATTGCAAATACGAGTACTCAAACGAATCTAACAATTAATCATGTTTCAGGCACAACTCCTGTTCCCGCTTCTCCGCAAAAGGTTGTCGTGTTTGATATTGCTTCTCTTGATAATATGAAACGCCTTGGTATCAAAGCGGTTATCGGTATTCCTGAAGGAAAAAAACCATCCTATCTGCAACAATTTGATGATGAAAAATATGAAAAAATTGGTACCCTTTTTGAACCCGATTATGAAAAAATTGCCACTCTTCAACCTGATTTGATTATTATTTCCTCCAGAACTCAAGCAAAATATAACGATTTATCCAAAATCGCTCCAACAATTGATCTAACTGTAGGAAATGAAAACTCTCTTGCAGATATTGAACGGAATGTGTCTATCCTTGGCAAAATT
Source organism: Bartonella sp. TS82HLJMH (assembly GCF_042193495.1). Taxonomy (NCBI): domain Bacteria; kingdom Pseudomonadati; phylum Pseudomonadota; class Alphaproteobacteria; order Hyphomicrobiales; family Bartonellaceae; genus Bartonella; species Bartonella sp. TS82HLJMH. The sequence continues at coordinate 58,092 of NZ_JBHILU010000013.1, forward strand.
TTTGGCAAAGAAAAAGAAGCTGCAGCAGAAATTGCAAAACTCAATGAAACTTTAGCTGAAGTTCGTAAAAATACTAAAGGAAAAGGCCAAGGTCTTGTACTCATGACCTCTGGTGGAAAAATCAGTGCCTTAGGACCAAAGTCACGTTTTGATATTTTGCATTCCGCTTTTGGAATTGCCCCTGCAACCGATAAACTCACTGTACAAAAACATGGACAGCTCATTTCTCCTGAATTTATTCTTGAGACAAATCCTGATTGGTTGTTGGTGATTGATCGGGATGCCGCAATTGGACGTGAAGGGCAATCTGCAGCACAATTGCTTAACAATGAGCTTGTTCACCGCACAACAGCAAGCAAACAAAATCAAATTATTTATTTGGACTCTTGGAGCTGGTATCGTGCAAGTGGTGGTTTAACGGGACTCATTGAAACCGCTAAGCAAATCAATGAAGCCTTTACAAAGAGCAAATAAGCGTACAAAAGAGCTTGCTTGCTATATAAATAAAATTTAAAAGCAGAGGTTGTTTATTAAGCAGTCTTTGCTTTTTTAGGTTTTGTTAGAAAATGATTTAACGTGAAGAATTACTGGATAACCATAACACTTCTCATTCTCCTGTCTATCCTCAGCATTTTTGTTGGTTATTCTGATGTCAAGCCTTTTGACCTTTTTGCAGCCGATCCCCATGCGTGGCTTATTTTTTGGCAAACACGTCTTCCTCGTACCATTTCAATTCTTTTAGTAGGTGCGTCACTTGCACTTTCAGGTATGATTATGCAACTATTGACACGAAATCGCTTTGTCGAGCCATCAACCGCTGGAACTGTTGAATCTGCTTCTCTTGGCATTCTTTTTATTATGATTTTTTTGCCCGATATTTCTGTTTTAGGAAAAATGGCCATTGCGACACTTTTTGCCATGACAGGCACTTTACTTTTTATGTTTTTATTGCGCCGCATTCCTCTAAAATCTGCTCTCATCGTACCCCTTACAGGGATTATGCTAAGCTATATTATTGGCTCTTTAACCAATGCCATTGCAGATTATGAAATGTTACTTCCCTCTCTTCAAGCTTACTTATTTGGCAGTTTTTCAATGGTTCTTGAAGGAAAATATGAGCTCTTATGGCTATCCCTTCCCCTTTGTATTCTAGCCTATTGTACTGCTGATCGCTTCACGGTTGCAAGTTTGGGAGAAGATCTAACCAATAACCTTGGATTGAATTATCGTATTGTCATGTTTTGGGGTCTTTTTATTGTCGCCTCAATCACTGCTGTTGTTGTCTGTACAATTGGCCGTATTCCTTTTGTTGGACTCATTGTTCCCAACCTTGTGTCAAATTTCATGGGCGATAATATGCGCCGTACTGCTCCTTGGGTGGCCATCAGCGGTGCAGGATTGGTCTTGATTTGTGATCTTGTAGGACGAATAATTCATCCCTCTCTTGAAATTCCCATCAGCACTATGATGGGTGTAATCGGTAGTTTTATTTTTATGATACTGCTATTACGCTGGAGAAAGCGTCTTGGATAGAAGAAGAAAAACAATATGTGTACTAACAACACTTATCATCATAGCATGTACTGTCATTAGTCTTTACATGACGTGGAATATCAATGTTTATACATGGACATTTCGTCTTACAAAACTTTCCTCTCTGCTTCTTATTGCCTATGCAATAAGCGTTTCTACGGTTTTATTTCAAACAATCGTTAATAACCGTCTTCTTACCCCTTCAATTATGGGATTTGATCAGCTTTATATTTTAATAAAGACAGTTCTGATATATTTTGTAGGCTCTCTTTCTTTGCCCTTTTTAAATGAAGAAGGACAACTCATTCTCGAAGCCCTCATTCTTATTCTTTTTTCAATAAGCCTTTTTCGCTGGCTATTTTCAGGAAGCCTAAAAGGACTTCACTTAACGCTTTTAATTGGTGTTGTTTTAGGCGGCTTTTTTTTCAGTTTACGGATGTTTATGCAATTGCAATTAAATCCAGACCAAATGATGAATTTAACGGATATTATGTTTGCAAATTTTAATAAATTTAATACATCACTCATAAGCTTTGCCACAATCATTGTCTTCATTGTGAGTCTGATTGGATGGCATTCCCGTCATCTTCTTGATATTTTGGCTTTGGGACGTGATAACGCTCTTAATCTTGGCGTTAATTACCACAAAAGTGCAACAGCTGTCCTTATTTTTGTTTCCATTCTCGTTTCCATTTCTACCGCATTGGTAGGCCCCGTCACCTTTTTTGGACTGTTAGTTGCCAACCTTTCCTATGAAATTTCTCCTCAAGCAAAACACAGTGTTGTTGTGCCGATTGCAATATTATTAGCAATTATTTGTTTGGTGGGGGGACAATTTATTTTAGAGCAAATTTTTCACATGGCAGGACGTTTAAGTTTTATCATTGAGTTTTGTGGGGGTATTGTTTTCTTAATGCTACTAATGAAGGGAAAACTGAAATGATTGAGATCAATCATCTTTCCAAGGCTTACGGAGCACGATTGATTATCGATAATTTATGCCTTCATCTTCCCAAAGGGGGAATTATTTCTCTCATTGGGCCAAATGGTTCGGGAAAATCAACTCTTTTAATGCTGATAAGACGTCTTTTGCCACACCATAATGGTACAATTCATATCGACGGCTTTGATATTGATAAAATGCCCCACGACATTTTGGCTCAAAAACTCTCAATTCTGCGTCAAGATAATCCTTTATCCTTCCGTTTAACCGTGTACGATTTAGTAAGTTTCGGACGCTATCCTTATTCAAAAGGCTGGTATACACATGAAGATAAACAATTTATCGACAGTGCTCTACGCTATCTCGGCTTACAAGATTTAAAAGACCGTTTTTTAGATGAGCTTTCTGGCGGTCAGCGTCAACGCGCTTTTATAGCCATGGTTATCTGCCAAGATACTGATTATCTTCTCTTAGATGAACCATTAAACAATCTGGATATGAAACATGCCGTTTCTATGATGAAGCAATTACGCCGCACAGCTGATGAACTGAAAAAAACCATTCTTATTGTTATGCACGATATTAATTTTGCCTCATCTTATTCAGATATGATTGTTGCACTGAAAAATGGAAAAGCAGCCTATTGTGGAACTCCCAAAGAAATTATGCAACCAGAAGTTCTTAAAGACATTTATGATGTTGATATTCAAATCAAAACAATCAATGACATTCCTATCGCCCTTTATTATCGATAATCTAAAGATTTTTTGCGCTTGCCTACACTGTAGAATCTGCTAGAGATGGTAAAATTGGCTTATTGGGGAATAGTTTAATGGTAGAACAGCGGACTCTGACTCCGTCAATCTTGGTTCGAATCCAAGTTCCCCAGCCAGTATAGCTGTATGTATGTAGCTTGTCAGCGTGTATGTAGCTGTAGCTTGTCAGCGGGTTTTGTATATTTTGCCACTAGGTTTTGTACCAATTTATTTTTTCTCAAAGAGTTTTTAAGGTGTTCTCAAAGGGTATTTAAAGCTCCCTTTAACGTATTTTTCTGCTCCTATTTTTCCAAATCACTAAAGCGTGTAAAATCGGAT
>NZ_JBHILU010000014.1:0-45859 GCF_042193495.1 Bartonella sp. TS82HLJMH
GCCCCGTCACAATATTTACCCTGCGGAGACGTCTTTACGAATGATGCTGATAACCGATGAATCGCCCTCACTTAACGTCCCCTCTCGTCCACCTTTTTGGGTCCACCTTTTAGACCACCTTTAATTTCTGATTTGAGATTTTTTCTTTAATACTTACTTTTTTTATTGAATCATAAAAAGCTATAGACATCAATACGCCCTTACACATCTTTATATACTTTGAATCTTGTTGCTAAAGCCTGATTTGCTCTCTGGGGGCACCATATGATTTTTTAATTACGTGTAGCTTATTCATTTTCCGATCCTTTTTAAATTCAGGAGAAGGTAGAGCTGGGCGTGAATATAAAAAACGTATTATTTTTATAAAATTTCTTTTTTAATGCTTTAAATTCAGCCAATTCCTACCAAGGAAAATATTAGAGTTTAAGTTTCTAATGAATATACTAACAACTCCATAACATTGGCAAAATTATCCGGTGAGCCGTTATTAAAAGAATCAGAAAGTTTTTTGTAAAGTTTCTTTCCACAAATATTTTCTTCAATAAAGCCACCTAATGCATCAATCTTAACTCTACCAAAGATATAACCAAAGTCTTTTAAAGATTATAGCCTTCTATCTAACAGCGTTTTTTACTGTAAAATTCAAGTTATCTATCTGCTCAACTAAAAGAACTTTTATTGTTTAGCTTTTGTGCTTTTTTCAAAGAGATGTGGGCTTTCAAGAATAAGCTTTTCTCGTGCTTTCTGTAACTGTTTAATGACTTCATCAATCTTTGATGGAGAACAAAAAGATTCTTGGTTATTCAACAAATGCAGCCTCTCCTTTCCCTCATATAAACATTGTATCTGAGATTGAAGTATTCTAACTTCTTGAAAAAAAAGACGTCCTGTTTCCTTAAAACCATTGTTAAGTGCAAAAAGTTGATCGGAAATGGATAGCAGAATTTGTTTTAAAAAACGCTCATTTTCTTGGCGTTTACGATATTCTAAAATAAGAGCATGGCTTATCTCATCTAACTGTTTTTTTGTAGAATCAATTTGACGCAATAAATTTGGTTTTTCCCCCATATCACCTTTTCTCACCTTCACAAGCATAGCATGAATATCTAACAACTTAATTGCGGAATGAGATAAATAATCAACAACTGTAGGCGTATTAACATAGCGTTTCCGTGCAATCATCACAAACTCACCTAATGACTGTTTTTTACATTCATCCCGCTATTTATTTTCCATTTTACAAAGCCATTCTAAAGAAAGTGCTAAAAAATATTACCTCCAATGTATTATTCGATGTCCCCTTCTCTCTTTTCACTATCAACGTGGAATCCGTGGAGAGAGAAAACGTACAGGTGTATAAAGGATAAGATGTGTTGTTTTCTCCAACACACTACTACCATCAGCAAGAAGGGCTTGACTAGGTGACAACTCTGTACCTTGCATAATTGTGGAAGCCAAAGAACCTTCTCGAGAAAGAGCCATCAACGTTGGCGAAGATGCAAAGACATTGTGTGCTCCCCCATCCACATGAGAGAAATCAAGAACAGCTATTCCATTTTTACGCAACATTTCAATATCTGAGCCATCACCCACACGATGATGTCCACCCGTAAGACGTCCTGAAACCGCGAGAGCTTTATCCGCTCTGGATACTAAAATCGCTGTTGGCTGCGGGAGTTTTTTTATATCATTAAGTTGACGCTCAAATACATCAACATCAATGTCTGGTGCCGCCATTAATAAACTTGTAATACGACGAATAGGCTTATATTTTTTCTGTAAGGCTAAAGTTCTAAATGCTTCCATTATAACAAAATTGCCCATAGAATGCGCAATAACCGAAATCTGATCAGCATTGGTTTCACTAATAAGTGTTAAAAGCTCTATCAATCCGTCACGGGCAAAATTAGCACTGTCACGATCATAAATATAAAGAGGAACAGATCCGGCAGAAGGCCAAGAATAATGCACAGCTACAACATTTAAAGAATAATCGTGTGTAAACTGTGCTGTACGAAATGTACCATCTGCAAAATTATTATTATACCCATGGATAAAAAGAAAAATTTCTCTTTTTCCTTTTGGTTTTTTTTCTAAAGCAGCATTTAATTGCTGTTTAAACTGTTCTTTATTATCGTATTTTTGCAATGCTACTGCTGCAAAATACTTATCATGCGTAGGTTTATACGCATTTATTTCAACAACTCCCTTTACATGTTGCTGAGGAATTCCTACGTCAACGCGATTGTAATGTACTTTATTTGATCGCTCTGCACCATAAGGTTGAGCGTAATTATTTTGTATCATACGACTTGTTGCAACATATACTGGAATGATGGCTTTTGGAGAAACCGGTTTCCCTTCAACTTCCCTTTCTACTGCAGTCATAGAAGGAGTCGCATGCACTCCATGCCAAAGCACAGCGCGTGAATCACTACATGCTGACAATAAAGAGATACAAATAAGAAGTGTTAAATATCTCAAAATCATTATACTTCTCACTGCAACTTCACCCCCACCCTATAAAAATATAACATTTCAAATGTACAGATAAAGTAATAAAAAATGAAACATTATTAGCAACACATCAACAAATAACATACAAAAAAGATTTTTCTATAATACGCATAAATCCCCTCTCTACATAAATTCATCTCATTACAGAGAGACTCACTGCTAACTGGTGCGGTCGAGAAGACTCGAACTTCCACGGGTTGCCCCACAGCGACCTCAACGCTGCGCGTCTACCAATTCCGCCACGACCGCACGTGAGAAGAAAAACATTTTGGTTTTTAGCCTTTAACAAATCATAAAGAAAGGTACAAGCCAATTTTCTCTTTCTCATAATTTATTTTTATCCGGACGATTTATAACTTAATAGAGATTACTAAAAATATGGACTTCCTACGATCTTTGAATCATCATCATAAAGTGTGCTTGTGCAGCTTGATCTTTTTCATAATAACCATGAAAGTTTTTTGTAATTGTTGTAGAGCCCTGTTTTTGGATTCCTCTCATAGCCATACACATGTGCTCAGCCTCAATCAATACTGCTACACCATGAGGCTTCAGATACGTTTTTAACGCGTGAGCCACTTGCGCTGTCATAGCTTCTTGTGTTTGTAAACGACGAGAAAAAATATCTACAACACGTACAATTTTTGAAAGGCCAACAATTTTTTCATTAGGAAGATATGCTATATGTGCTTTCCCAATAATTGGGATCATATGATGCTCACAGTGTGAATAAAAAGGTATATTTTTTACGATCACGGCTTCATTGTATCCTGAAACCTCTTCAAAAACTGTACCTAAGGTTTCTTTAACCGATTGACTATAACCACTAAAAAGCTCGCGATATGCCTTGGCTATACGTCTTGGAGTATCTAAAAGCCCCTCTCTATTTGGATTTTCCCCTATCCATAAGAGTAATGTACGAATCGCTTCTTCCACCTCTTCAATACTCGGACGCTTTTCTTCAGATAAAAAAGAATCCTTCGCGTCTTCTTTAACAACATTACGCATTCAAAAACTCCAAGCTTACTCTATACAAAGCATTTGCTCCATACCTATTTCATTTTGTATAATCTCTATATAAGCGAATTAAAAGTTTAAACAATCACGACTCTCAAAATTTCAGGCAATAGCGCATGATTGATAATATTTATAATGATAAAATACTTAAATATGCTGCACATATAAGCAAAATTGGGCGTCTTAATAATCCTGATGCAACATCAAGAAAACATGCACACCTTTGTGGTTCGACAATCATTGTAGATTTAAAAGTGGAAAATGGTATTATTACGGATTTTGCCCATGAAATACACGCATGTGTGCTAGGGCAAGCATCGGCTTCACTTTTAGCATCTCATATCATCGGACAAACAACACAAGATCTTAAAATATTGCGTGAAGTTATTTATCAAATGCTAACGCAAAATGGTCCCTCTCCTCAAACTCCATTTGAGGATTTTTCTTGCTTACAGCCCATTAAAGACTATAAAGTGCGCCATGCAGCAACACTATTACCCTTTGATGCAACGATAGACTGCATTCAAAAAATTGAAGAAAAATAAATGTTCAAATCACAATCTCGACAAAAAAAATTGACTCGAAATTACACAGGCACTTGGCAAAAAACACCTGGACGATTATTGGGTATTTTCTTAATACGTTTCTATCAAATAACACTTTCAAGTCTTATAGGCAATCAATGTCGCCATGCCCCGACTTGTTCAGAATATACATATGAAGCGATTGCACGCCATGGGCTTTGGGCTGGTGCATGGATGGGACTCTTTCGTATCATACGTTGTGGGCCCTTTGGAACATATGGCTTTGATCCAGTACCTATTTCGCTTGGAAATTCTTGCTGTTTTTATAAACCTTGGCGTTACTGGAAAATTTCTGACAAACACAACAAATAATCCTTTTCTTTTTTCGTATGTATTGATAAAAAATCAGTCTATAAGCTTTTTACTCAATTTTCACGAAACCATCCGCAATCGTTAGCGGAATTGGATTAAAAGGGTGTTTTTATGTCTTGCTCTGTTTCTCTTTCTTTTCCTGATGGTTCAAAACGTAATTACCCCCCCGAAATGACTGGTTTGGAATTAGCAGAATCCATTTCTAAATCACTCGCAAAAAAAGCAGTCGCCTATAGTCTTGATGGTATCACGCGAGACTTATCGGATCCATTGGAACAATCTGGTCAAGTAGAGATTATTACCCGAGAAGATTCACGCGCTCTTGAGCTCATAAGGCATGATTGCGCCCATGTCCTTGCTGAAGCAGTGCAAGAACTCTTTCCTGAAACGCAAGTAACAATAGGTCCTGTCATTGAAAATGGATTCTATTATGATTTTGCACGCCAACAACCTTTTACATTAGATGATCTCACCGTCATTGAAAAGAAAATGCGTGAAATTATCCAACGCAATAAGCCTTTTAGAAAAGAAATTTGGTCTCGTGAAAAAGCCAGAAAAATTTTTTCTGAGAAAAAGGAATTTTATAAAGTTGAACTTATTGATAGCATTCCTGAAAATCAAGATTTAAAAATTTATTATCAAGGAAAATGGTTTGATCTTTGCCGCGGACCGCACATGCAATCTACAGGGCAAATTGGAAATGCTTTCAAATTAATGAAAGTCGCAGGAGCTTATTGGCGTGGCGATGCCAATAATCCTATGCTCACAAGAATTTATGGAACAGCATTTGCAAATGAAAATGACTTAAAAGCCTATCTCCATATGCTAGAAGAAGCTGAAAAACGTGATCATCGCCGCTTGGGACGTGAAATGGACTTATTTCATTTTCAAGAAGAAGGGCCAGGAATGATTTTTTGGCACAAAAAAGGTTGGAAAATGTTCCAAAATTTGATCAACTATATGCGTAGACGCCTTGATGATCATCAATATGCTGAAGTTAATGCACCACAAGTTCTCGATAGGTCACTCTGGGAAATATCTGGCCATTGGGGCTGGTATAAGGAGAATATGTTCAAAGTAATTCCAGCCGCAGAAGATTCAGATCATGGGAATGTTTATGCCCTTAAACCAATGAATTGCCCTGGTCATGTGCAAATTTTTAAACATGGTTTAAAATCTTATCGTGATTTGCCTATTAGACTTGCTGAATTTGGACTTGTTCATCGTTATGAGCCTTCGGGCTCTTTACATGGTCTTATGCGTGTGCGTGGTTTTACGCAAGACGATGCGCATATTTTTTGTACTGATGAACAATTAGCCGATGAATGTCTCAGTATTAATGATCTTATTTTATCAACTTATGCTGACTTTGGTTTTAAAGAAATTAGTCTTAAGCTTTCAACACGTCCAGAAAAACGAGTTGGCTCTGATGCATTATGGGATCATGCAGAAAGTATCATGGAATCTGTCCTTAAAACGATTGAAACAAAATTTGCAGGACAAATCAAAACAAGCATCCTTCCAGGTGAAGGAGCATTTTATGGTCCAAAATTTGAATATACATTAAAGGATGCTATCGGTCGTGAATGGCAATGTGGAACAACACAAATAGACTTTAATCTCCCCGAACGTTTTGGTGCATTCTATATTGATAAAGATTCAGAAAAACGTCAACCTGTTATGATCCACCGTGCTATCTTTGGATCAATGGAGCGTTTTCTTGGTATATTAATCGAAAATTTTGCTGGACATATGCCACTTTGGCTTGCTCCTGAACAAGTTGTTGTTGCAACAATTACGTCCGAAGCAAATGAATATGCCCAAAAAATAACGGCAAAACTTAGAGCTATGGGGCTTTCCGCAACAATAGATCTCCGCAATGAAAAAATTAACTATAAAATACGAGAACATTCTTTACAAAAAGTCCCCATAATTTTGGTATGTGGTAAACGTGAAGCTGAAACAAACAGCGTAAATATGCGTCGCTTAGGAAGTACAAATAAAACCCTTTTATCTGTAGAAGATGTGCTTAAGCAACTCTCAAATGAAGCAACACCTCCGGATTTGCAGCGTGTAATAAATGCATAACATTACAGAAGATGGTAATACGTTAATTTTTTACTATAAATCTTCAATTTTTGTACAAAATGAAATAATTTGATATTATAGTGCGTTTTTGTTTCATGCACAATTACCTATCACCGGAAAGAATCACGTGATCACTCTCTACAAGATGGATTGGTGAAAAAGTTAAATGTAAGCTATGAGCTATTTAAATGAAAAAATCATAGATAATTGAATATTAATAATAACATTAATCTTTTACCTTTATAATGAAAAGATAGCGCTATTATCATGGATAGATCATTACGATAATTATAGCAACATCAAGCAAGAAGACTGAAAACAAGATCATATTTATTAATAAAAAATATGTAAAATTAGCTGAACAATGATATGTCTTATTCGTAAGATAAGCCCTTATAGAAAAGACAAGATATTGATTTATAATGATAATATATCGTTATTCATATTAAATAAGGTTTAAAATATCATAGAATTCTTTCATTTTAAATATGTTTATGTTGAATCTATCAAAATCATTCGCTTGCACGAAATAAGCGGAATGAGTGTGTGGATAAAAATTATTGAGAAAGGACTTTAAAATGCTCACAATAAACCGCCTCAAGTGCTAAGATTGTTGCAATCATTGAGGGCAAGCTAAACTATAATGATGATGCCGACTTGCTCTTTCATAAGTGTAAAAATAGCGGTACTTAACGGGTTTAGCATTATATGATTCACGAGGAATCATGATAAAATAAGCTTAAGGAGCCTTAAGAAACATCTCTTTAAAACAAGCACATAAATTGGTAAACTAATAACATTCTATATCTCGCAATCTACACTGATGAGATATTGCCTTAACTTTTATAAAGTCAAATCAGAGAAAAATGGCAAAACTCAGCGTCTATTCTTTCCCCTCTTCATATTTTACCAAATTAAAAACTCTTATAAAAAACGCGTTAAATATACACATATGATACATTACTACTCGTTGAACGTATAAAACTCTGGGCACACCCATAAAACGTCTAAATATCTACGAAACACATTGCTACGCTAGACGCAAGATATTGATTTGTAAAACAATTTCAAAACACATGTTTTGCTAAAAAAGCAACACATATAAAACACAAAATATTATTGTTATCGTGCCCTATCAAGGACACGCTTACATTCAATGAGTTCAAATAAGATTTCTTGCAACAATGCTTTATCAGTTTTATCTTTATAAAGATTCACAGAACCGACAGATGTTTCTCCCTCATTCCTCATGAAACTCAAAAGCCCAAAAGAAGATTTCTTAAGCTTATTGCTAGCATTTTCAGAAGTTTGTCCTGCATGTTTCTTCTCTATGACCACATTCATAGCATCAAGATCACCATTACCCAATGCAGTCACAAAAGCAACACCATTTTCTTTCAAAAGACGTTGCACACCTTTTATCGTATAACCCTGATCATATAATAACTGCTTAATACCATTGAGCAAATCAACATCGACCGGACGATAATAGCGTCTTCCTCCCCCACGTTTCATTGGTTTAATCTGCCTAAAACGTGTTTCCCAGAATCTTAAAACATGCTGCGGAAGCTCCAATAACTCGGCTACTTCGCTAATTGTGCGAAAAGCATCAGAGCTTTTATCCATTTTGCAACACCTTATTTAAAACAAAATAAATTACTTTACAATGACTCATTCTCTCTCAATTTCTCAACAAGATTAGTCAAAAATAAGACCATCATTGACGACTTACGCAACTGTCTTTTTCTAAAAACCAAAGGCTTTTATTCTATCATTTTTTTAACAAATACCAAACATACCATGACATTCATTTATGAAATATCATTTTTTCTGTCTTGCACGATGCGAATCTAAAATTCTCTGTTTAAGGACATTGGCAGCCTTAAACGTCACAACACGTCGCGGCGGAATAGATGCTTCAACACCTGTTTTTGGATTGCGTCCAACACGTTCATTTTTACTGCGAACCTGAAAAGTTGCAAAAGAGGATAATTTAACCGCTTCACCTCTTACAAGTGAGTTGCAAATCTCATCCAAAACCAATTCGACTAAAGCTGCTGATTCAGTATGTGACAAGCCCACTCTTTTACAAACTACGCTCGCTAAATCTGCACGCGTTACTGTCTTACTTGTCATTATAACCACCTATTAAAATATTAAAAATTACAAAATGACTTATACGTTTTCTTGAAATATGGTCAAGTAGCCATAATTTACCAACGAATAAGAATTGCTCCCCATGTAAATCCACCTCCCATGGCCTCTAACATGATCAGATCTCCTTCTTTTATTTTTCCATCACAAACAGCTGTTGTTAAAGCCAACGGAACTGATGCCGCAGACGTATTACCATGTTGATCAACGGTAATCACAACTTTATCTAGTGAAATTCCCAGTTTTTTAGCAGATGCTTCAATAATGCGCTTATTAGCCTGATGAGGTATAAACCAATCTAGTTGTGAAGAATCCATACCTGCAGCTGCAAAACAATCATCAACCACATCCGTTATCATACCAACAGCATATTTAAAAACTTCTCGTCCTTCCATACGCAAATAACCTGTCGTTTGTGTTGTTGAAGGTCCACCATCAACATATAGCTTATCTATATAAGCACCATTAGAGCGCAATTTCGCAGACAATATACCACGCTCAAAAGCAATCCCCCCCTCAATTTCTTGTGCTTCCAAAATAGCAGCACCCGCACCATCACCAAACAAAACACATGTCGTACGATCTTCCCAATCTAAAATTCGAGAAAATGTATCGGATCCAATAACTAAAATTCTTTTAGCCGCTCCACACCGTAAATAAGAATCTCCTGTCGTTAAAGCAAAAATAAAACCAGAGCAAACAGCTTGAATATCAAAAGCAAATCCATGGCTCATTCCCAAAGCACGCTGAATTTCAACAGCAGAAGCAGGAAAAGTACGATTCGGGGTGGACGTTGCTAAAATAATACAATCAATGTCTTTTATTGTTAAACCAGCATTTGTAAGTGCTGCTTGCGCAGCCTCAACTCCTAAAGAAACAGTTGTTTCATTTTCACTGGCAATATAACGTTGGCGTATTCCTGTACGCTGAACAATCCATGAATCTGACGTTTCAACAAACTTTGCAATCTCATCATTTGATAAACTTCTCTTCGGCAAAGCACTTCCTACACCACGTATAATTGACCGAATCATTCAGCTCTTACCTTTTCTTCAAATTTTTCATTTCTATTATAAGAGCTTATCATAAGGACTCTCCATTCACTGTCTCTTCACCTTCTTGATCAAAAAGTGTTTCTTTATTCTCATGAAACCGTCGCAAATCAGCTGTTATTTTTTTCAAAAGTCCATTATTAACCATCTCATAACCAACGCGGATAGCAGAAGCAAAACCGTTAGCATTAGCACTCCCATGGCTTTTGATCACAACACCATTCAACCCCAAAAGCACTCCTCCATTCACCCTCTCGGGATCCATTTTGTGTTTCAGCGTACGAAAAGCACCCCGCGATAAAAAATACCCAAGAGATGTTAAAAAAGAACTGCGCAGTGCAGAGTTTAAAATCTCTCCTATCTGTCGCGCGGTTCCTTCTGCGGTTTTTAAAGCAATATTACCAGAAAACCCCTCTGTTACAACAACATCGACTGTTCCTTTTCCAATGTCATTGCCCTCAACAAATCCTTTATATTCCAATCCTTCTAATTGTACTTCACGCAATATCATTCCTGCTTTTTTTATTTCATAAAGTCCTTTAACCTCTTCCACCCCCACATTTAAAAGCCCAACACTTGGTCTTTCAGTGTGATATAAAGCGCGAAACATACCCGCTCCCATAACCGCCAAATCAACCAACTGACTAGCAGAGGCACCAATTGTTGCCCCAATATCCAAAACGATACTCTCACTGCGAAGTGTTGGCCAGATACCCGCAATACCTGGACGTTCAGCCTCTGCTAGCATTTTCAAACAAAAATAAGACATGGCCATGAGTGCACCCGTATTACCAGCAGAAATGCAAGCATCAGCTTCACCATTTTTTACCGCTTCAATGGCGTACCACATTGATGATTTACCACGTCCATTACGAAGTGCTTGGCTTGGCTTTTCATCCATACGTGTATAACTTTCTGTAGGGCAAAAGCGCGATACAGAATCCAAACAAGGGTATTTTTTTAAAACCGGACGAACAGCCTCCTCTATTCCATAAAACAGAAAATAAATATTTGATAAATATTTTTGTACAATTGCTGCTCCTGCAATAACTGCTTCTGGACCGTAATCACCGCCCATAACATCCACAGAAATTCTAATCACGCTTGCATATCCCACATCTTTTCATTTACATCTTTAAACATATATTATGATTTTTGGCTCCTGAACACTCACAAAGCAAATCTTGCAAAAATCGCTCCGCAGAAAATACCGTTTAGCATACAATAGATATTTTTTATGTTTTTACAATCACTTCCAATTTTTCAAAACAAAAAATGGCGAGAATTTTTGTTCTGCTTCTTCTAAATTTTCAACCATATCCATCTTTATCCCCTCTTTACGTGGATAATGATTAATAGACAACTCAAAAAACTCTTCCATGATTGCACCAATATCAATTTTATCACCATAAAACACTTCAGGAGTATCAAGCCCCTCCACATCTAAAAACAATTCTCCTGTATCCTCTGATATTTTTGGCTTCATCAAATTTGAATCTTCAGGAACAAAAACAACCTCAATATTTTCACAAAGGATATTTTCTAATGGTTCTAATGTAACAACACATAACTGTAGTATACGCGCTTGCAACAGACCTTTTATACGCACTCCGCGTTTTTTCCACGGGAAAATATGGAAATTTCCCTCACAAGATTTTACTTCAATTAAATCATGGTTCTGAGCTAAATGTGTACATTCTTTTTTGTTTGCACAAAATTGAACCCTTATACCTTTAGCAGGTAGAGAACGTACGGATATTGGATAAGCCAAAGCAAATGTCATTTGAGGAACATTTTGAACATTCATTGACAACTCCCAAACATAAAAACGCATAAAACACTGTGTTTTTATTTATCTCAAGTATTCATGCATTTTTTTCTTTTCTAAAGAAATTCTATATGGCATAATTTGCTTTATAACAGGGAAACTCAGTGTAAGCTACGGTAGATTAAGCTAAAATTAGAAAAAACTTGAGGTTGCCTTCTTGTCCTACATCTCAGTATAAAAAGGAGATATCATTGTTTCAAATGCCTCACATAATAGCCTTAATCAGACGTAAATTATTGATTGGTCTATCAATAGCAAGCATAGGAATGCTTGCGGGGTGTAGTCTTCTCGATTCTTCAGGTTCGAGCCAAATTTATAGAGAGGGCTATGTTCTTGATAAAAATGCTCTAAGTTCTATTGCTATTGGCTCAAGTCAAGAGCAAGTTCTTTTAACTTTAGGAACTCCTTCATTAAAAACAAAATATGATAATGAAGTTTTTTATTACATCTCACAGACACGCTATCGTGGGATGCAGTTTATGAAAACAAAGATCATTGATCGCAAAGTTTTAGCCGTTTACTTCAATAAAAATAATCAGGTTTCAAAAGTTGCTAATTACGGATTACAAGACGGTCAAGTATTTGATTTCATTACACAAACAACACCAACTGTAACAAAAGAACATCCTTTCTTAATTCAAATTATAAAAGGCCCTGCGAATTTGCCACCCCATAACTAAATTATATAGTCTACATACCGTCTCAATATTATTAGGTCTGATATTATCAGACCTAATAATAGGGGGATTTGTAGCTCTTAGAGGCGGACTTTTTTTGCCATACTGTCGAGAACTGCATTAACAAGTTTTGGCTCATCACCTTCAAAAAACGCCTTCGCTATATCAACATATTCATTCATGACAACCGCAACAGGAACATCTTTACGGTTGATCAACTCCCATAAACCTGCTCGTAAAATTGCTCGCAATATAGAATCAAGACGTGAAAGAGACCACTCTGCAGAAAGCTGTTGATGAAGTAGAGGATCAAGCTGCTTTTGATCTTTTACAACACCCGTTATAATAGCCAAAAACCATTGAAAATCAGCTTCAAGATACTGGTCTCCATCGATATCTTTTCCCAAACGATAAGCTTCATACTCAGCTGCCGTTTCCATCACCCCCAAACCCACGATATCCATTTGATAGAGGGCTTGAACTGCAGCAAGTCTTGCTGCTCCACGTTTATTGGCTGAACGCGGAAAATGTCTGCTTTTTATATCAGCCATATTTAACGATTATCTCCAAATCTCTTTTTTAGAGCGATCATACATAAAGCAGCTTCAGCCGCAAAACCACCTTTATTTTTGTCATCTAGTTTTGCACGCACCCATGCTTGTTCTTCGTTTTCAACAGTCAAAATACCATTTCCAATAGCCAAGTGCTGATGAACAGTTAAATCCATCAATGCACGACAAGAATCATTAGCAACAATTTCAAAGTGATATGTTTCCCCCCGAATAACACAACCAAGAGCAACATAGCCATCATAAGATATCTTATTTTGTTCAGCAAAAGCTATTGCACTTGGTATTTCTAATGCTCCAGGAACCGTTACAACATCATAACTTGCTTCAGCTTTTTGCAAAGTATTCACTGCACCTCTCAAAAGCGCATCAGAAATCCCCTCATAAAAACGTGCTTCAACAATCAATACGTGAGGCTCTTTACGTATCTCTTTCACCATAATGGAATTCCACAAAAAACGAATCAAAAAAATCAAGGTTATAAAGCATAAAGTTCTGAAAACGATCAATAGAGTTTTGGCTTATTCATCTTCTCTTTTTAAAGCAAAAATCTTCACAGCATAACGAGCAAGTTGATCAATTTCCAAATTGACCCGATCTCCAATTCCAGCTTGTCCCCACGTTGTCATTTCGAGCGTATGGCGAATAATAAGAACATCAAAAACACAATCCTCAACACCATTAACAGTCAAAGATGTCCCATTAAGTGCAATAGATCCCTTATTGACAATGAAAGGCATAAATTGTCTTGCAACTTTTAAATAAAAACGAATTGCATCCCCTTCATTTTTTTGATCAATAATTTCAGCCAAACCATCAATATGACCAGAAACCAAATGTCCTCCCATTTCATCACCCAATCGAAGCGAACGTTCCAAATTAACAAAGGTTCCTTTTGTCCATTGTGCAAGATTCGTTAAACGTAATGTTTCTTCCCACGCCTCGACAACAAACCAATTGGAATCGTCTTGTTTTAATCCTCGCTCTACAATTGTCAGACAAATTCCTGAACAAGCAATTGACGCGCCTATTGTTAAGCTTTCTATAGCATAGCGTGTAGAAATCTTTAAACGCATCCCCTGCTTTAAAGGTTGAATATCTTCAATACAACCAACATCCGTTATAATTCCTGTGAACATAATGTCTTACGTCTCCATTTATAAAAACGGTCATTTCCAAACATTCTTGTCTCAATCTCATGAAACTGCGAGAGATAATTTCCAAAATGAGGGGCTTCAATACGATTTTTTCCTAACACCATGGGAGTATGAAAACATATCAAATGATCAACACAACCAGCATTCAAAAACTTTTCCCCTGTCTTTACGCCCCCTTCCAATAAAACACTATTAATCCCATGTTTATAAAGCATCTGTAAAAGAGCAAAGGGTTCTACACAACCATTGTTCATCTCTACCGAATAAACAGACACACCATATTGCTCCAATGCATTTTTTTTGCTTTTCTTTGAAAGATCCCCATTACAAATAACCCATGTAGGAATTTTCATGGCTGTTTGGACAACTTTTGCATCAAGGGGGATAGATAAATCTACATCCAAAATAATACGAATTGGTGAGCGCATCTCCATCCCTGGCAAGCGGCAATTGAGTTGTGGATCATCTGCTAATATAGTACCAATACCAACGAGTATAGCATTATTTTGAGCACGTAGAATATGCGTATGGGCATGAGAAAGTATTCCACTAATTTTTACGCTGCCCTTTTCTCTTTTTCCAACACCATTATCGGCAGAAATTGCCATTTTAAAAGTGACCGCACAGCGTTGTATCTTTCTTATGCACCAATGCGTCCATAAAGATTCAAAAGCCTCTTCAGCTAAAATGCCCTCAACCACTTCAATACCCGCCGCTCGCAAAAGAGCAATACCATGGCCATCAACACGCTTGTCACAATCAGTCAGCGCAACAACAACCCGTGAAATACCTGAATCAATAAGTGCATTCACACACGGCGAAGTTTTTCCATAATGCGCACAAGGTTCTAAAGTAACATAAGCAGTCGCTCCTTGAGCCAAAGAACCAGCCATATGTAAAGCTTGCACTTCCGCATGAGGGCTCCCATGAATAGCTGTTACGCCATATCCAACAATAAATGCCCCCGCACTATTATCGTTTCGCACAATTAACGTACCAACGGAAGGATTCTCACCTGTAAGACCGACATGACGTTCTGCTAAACGAATAGCTGCAGCCATAAACCGTTCATCTTGCACTTTTTTATTCATCAAAACAAGATTCTGTATCCGCGATACCCTTTGACAATTCATCTATAACATTGTGAAAATCGCTTGCATTACGAAAGTCTCGATACACAGAAGCAAAACGAATATAAGCAATATCATCAATTCTTTTCAATGCTTCCATCACAAGATGTCCAATTTTTTCTGAAGCAATCTCTGGTTCTCCGAAACTTTCAAGCTGGCGCACAATGCCAGAAATTGCTCGTTCAATATGATCAGGATCAATATTGCGCTTACGTACAGCCACATCAACTGATCGCATTAACTTATCACGATCGAATGGTTCACATCGCCCACTTTTTTTAGCAACCAAGAGCTCACGCAACTGAACACGTTCAAAAGTTGTAAAACGACCACCACAAACGGAACACACACGACGGCGGCGAATCACTGCCCCCTCTTCTGCTGGACGTGAATCTTTAACCTGTGTATCCTCATATTGGCAGTAAGGACAGCGCATCTTTTGTTCCCTTAACGAGTACTAAGATAAGAGTAAAGAGGAAATTGACTCGTTATATCTTTTACCTTTTTCTCAACAGCCATTTCAACGGCATAATTATCTTCATCGCTTTTTGCGCTCCGAAGACCATCAAGAACTTCTGAAACCAGATGACCAACTTGAATAAACTCTTTTTCTAAAAAACCACGCGTTGTGGCAGCAGGTGATCCCAAGCGAATTCCCGATGTTATAGATGGCGTTTCAGAATCAAAAGGAATACCATTTTTATTGCAGGTAATATGAGCGCGCCCCAAAGCCAATTCAGCACGTTTACCTGTTAGATTTTTGGAACGTAAATCAACCAACAACAAATGATTATCTGTGCCACCAGAAACAATATTAAAACCATTACTCTGTAATATTTTTGCTAAAGTTTTCGCATTAGCAACCACATTGGCACTGTAACTCTTGAAAGAGGGACGCAAAGCCTCCTCAAATGCAACAGCCTTTGCGGCAATTACATGCATTAAAGGACCACCTTGAAGACCAGGAAAAATTGCAGAATTAATTTTTCTGGATAAAGACTCATCATTTGTCAATATTAAACCACCACGAGGACCTCGAAGCGACTTATGTGTTGTTGTTGTTACAATATGCGCGTGTGGAACAGGTGAAGGATGCACACCACCAGCAACAAGACCGGCAATATGAGACATATCAACGAGTAGATGAGCACCAATCTCATCTGCAATTTCACGGAATCGTTTCCAATCCCATAGCCGTGGATAAGATGAGCCACCCGCTATAATAAGTTTGGGCTTACGTTCTTTTGCAAGCTGCTCAACCTCATCCATATCAATAATCTGATCTTCTTGACGCACACCATAGGAAACAACATCAAACCATTTTCCTGACATATTAACAGATGAACCATGGGTAAGGTGACCACCAGCATTTAAATCTAATCCCATAAATGTGTCACCAGGCTGAAGTAAAGCTAAAAAGACAGCTTGATTCATTTGGCTACCAGAATTAGGCTGTACATTCGCAAAAGCAGCACCAAAAAGCTGTTTTGCCCTTTCAATGGCTAAATCTTCAACGACATCAACAAATTGACACCCACCATAGTAGCGCTTTCTTGGATAACCTTCTGCATACTTATTAGTTAAAACAGACCCCTGCGCTTCAAGAACCGCTCTTGAAACAATATTCTCTGAAGCAATCAACTCAATTTCATGTTGTTGACGCTCAAACTCCCCTCTAATTGCATCAAAGATTGCACCATCAACAGTTTGTAAATTATCATTAAAAAAGCGCTTTTGTGCGTCATTTCCTTGCTGAGTCATAAAACACGTTCCTAACATAAAAAAATAAAGTTACTGAACGATAACACAGCAAACCATGCAAACCAAACATTTTAAACCACTTACACTCAAAAATAATGATGCAAATATTTATCTTACTCTTTGTTATAAAAATAGCGAAAAACTTCCCTCTCAAGAATAGCAAAAAATGAGATTACATTTCTTTTTTTACACTCTTATTTGTTTACACCTTTTACAAAAGGTATCTATAATCTAAAGAAATTCAATAATTTAATGATTAAAAATAGTTTATAATGTGAAATGCTGAATATAATAGGCAAAGTTAATACAAGGCAAATAAGAATGCTAACCAAAGTTTTTATTGATGGTGAACATGGCACAACCGGACTACAAATACAAAAACGCTTAGAGAAGCGTACAGATTTAAAACTACTCTCTCTTGCTCATAAAGACCGCCATAATGTTCATCTGCGACAAGACTATCTTAATCAAGCCGATATTGCTATTTTGTGTCTTCCAGATGATGCTGCACGCGAAACAGTTCATTGGCTTAAAAAAAATAAAAACATTAGGATTATTGATAGCTCGACAGCCCACCGTGTTGCACCAGACTGGGTTTACGGTTTTCCTGAAATGACAGCAGGACAAAGAAAGCGCATCCAAGCAGCACATTATGTAACTAATCCAGGATGCTATCCTACCGGTGCCATTAGTTTGATTCGCCCACTCCGTGAAGCAGGACTACTAGACGCCTATTATCCCATCTCGATTAATGCAATCTCCGGCTATACCGGTGGTGGAAAACAGTTGATTTTACAAATGGAAAATCAATCTCAACAAAATATTCAGGAAAATTATTTTATCTATGGTCTTAATCTTGAACATAAACATGTGCCAGAAATTAAAATCTATGGACAAATCAACCAAACCCCAATTTTTATACCAAGTGTTGGTCGTTTTCCCCAGGGAATGATTGTGAATCTCCCTCTGCATCGCCATTTATTCACAAAATCAGCAAACTGTTCTGATTTGCGCGAAATTCTCGCAAACCATTACGATGGGCAAAATACCATTTTAGTTGCATCACAAGAAGAAACTGCTTCACTTCAAAGACTTAATCCAGAGTGTTTAGCCAATAAAGATGATATGAAACTGTTCGTATTTGGAAATGATCGTGAAGGTATTTTTAATCTCAGCGCCATATTCGATAATTTAGGAAAAGGCGCATCAGCTGCGGCTATCCAGAACCTCGATTTAATGCTTTCAAGCGACTAAAACTTCCTAAATACAAGCTTTTATTCAACAACGCGATATGCCCCTTTCGTTGCTCGCCAGTGCGCAACCGCAAAACATAACACTGCTAGTGCCATACTTTGGTGAATGAGCCCTAAACTTATCGGAACCTCATGTAACAGTGTTAAGATACCCAAGAGTGCTTGGATAATAATCATAACACAGATAAGAAATGCACGACGAGAATGGGTTGAATGTGGAATGTTTTTTTGTACATAGAACGCATGAATAACTGAGACAATAAATAAAAAATAAGCAAAAAACCGATGAATAAACTGAACCATTAAGGAATTTTCGAATAAATTGAGCCAAACAGGACGAAGCTGCAACAACCCATCAGGAATAATCTGCCCATCCATAAGAGGCCATGTATTATAGACTTTTCCAGCATGAAGCCCTGCAACCAAAGCTCCGAAATAAATCTCTATCAAGATGAGAACAACAAGCCAAGCCGCAAAATATTGCACCTTTTGATTTGCTGGCTTTTCTGAGTATTCTGCAAGTCCTCGAGATAAATAAGTAACAAAAACAATAACAAAACATGCCGTTATAAGATGAAATGCCAAACGATATTGGCTCACACTTGTTAAATTACTTTGCCCAATCCCTGAAGCAACCATCCACCAACCAATAAAGCCTTGAAAGGCGATAAGAATAGGTACGACAATAAGCGGGAGTAAGATATTTTTTTCAACACGCTTAGTCGCCCAAAACCAAATGAGCCCCAATAAAGCAACAAGACCAACAAGACGCCCAAGAACACGATGCGCCCATTCCCACCAAAAAATTATCTTAAAAGCACTTAAGGTCATATCAGGATTAAGTAGCTTATATTGTGCTATCTGTTGATATTTTAAAAATTCCTCTTGCCATTGATCCATACCAATCGGTGGAATAACGCCGTGTATTGGCTTCCATTCCGTTATAGATAATCCTGATCCCGTCAAACGAGTAGCGCCACCTACTAAGACAATTGCTAAACAAAGCAATAAAATAGAGTAAAGCCACACCTGTATTTGTTTTCTATTTTTCTTTTGCACGGGCGTTAAAATGCTATTGTTTAATCTCTTTACTGCCATCTCTGATTGCCCCACGCTTCTCTCCAACTACAATGCATTTTAAAATTTAAACATCAAATCTTTGTGTATTTTAGTTTGTACTATAACTTTAGTAAAAAACAAGCATACCACTATAACATGCGATACATATTTCTTTTTTACGAAGTTTATGATGCAACAACGCGATAAACAGTTTTTGGAAAACTGCTTACCATCCGCATCATCCATTCTTGTTCATTAAGAACAGTATTACAAATATAATAGTCTGTTAGCTCTGCAAATTGCTCAAATCCATATTTGGGTTCACTTGCCATCTCTAGGATGATAAAATCATATTCTTTTTTAAATTCTTGTAATATATGAGAAATATCATTTGAAAAATCTTGTGCAGAAATAGCACTTGTTAACCCCTGAGGAAGAATATCAACCCCCGTATCATAATCACGGTAAATAACATCATGCAACTGGGCATTGCCCGTTAAAATATCACTCAATCCGCGATGTGGACCAATGACTTTTTCTATTTGTTGACCAGAAATATCGACCAACAAAATTGTTTTGTTCTCTTTTGTGAGATGAAGTGAAAGCTTTGCCGCTGTCCGTGCAGCCTCTACTCCAATGATTGAAATAATGGTTGAAGCACGCCATTTCAAAACATCAGATAATCCCTCTATCGTAATAAAAGCTTCAAGATTTTTCATTTCTTGAGAAACTAAAATACTCTCGTTCTTCTTAAGAGTATTTTCTTTTGATCTCAAATCCTCTTCTGAGGGTTGATCTTTTTTGCTTTTAAAGCACGGATAAAATAACAATATTCCTAGTAAAAGAGTAAGGAAGCTCGCCAATGCACTCACAAGAATATTTTTTCCATAAAGAGCCATAAAAGAAATTGGTGCTAGCGTTGTTGGCATAACCACGTGGATATTTGTATTTTGTAAGAGAAGAGGATCATCACTAAATCTCCGATATGAACCAATAATTTTTTCTCTTCGTTGAGCAGACTTACTCATCGCTTTATTTTGTGCATCAACTGCTGCTTTTATTTTATTTTCAAACTCGTTAAATATTTCACTCAAAGATTGGGGTTGATCTTTTACAAAAAAGTTCATTCTTTTTTTGAGCTGTTTTTCTAATTCCCTTGCAATAACCTCATCTGAATGAACTTGATCAACGATTTGTAAAATTTTATTTTTTAATTGATGAGAAACTGTCTCTAATTCCGCAGTCATTGCTTTAATTTGAGGATGTGTCCACCCCAATTGCACCGCCATATGTGCTCTTTGCGTTTCCAAAAGATCACGTTTAGATTCCAGAGCAAAAATTGCTGAATTACCTGCAATAAACGATAAAGACAATAAAGACTGCCCCTTTTCACGCATCATATTAATTGTTGAATTCAAACTTGTTAAATGAATACGCTTTAAAGTTGCTTCCGTTAATTGCATAGAAAGATCATGAAGCTCTGTTTGTTTTATACCATGCTGAATAAAAGACTCAACAGATGTACGAAACCCCTGCACGATATTAACGATTGCAGTACTATCATATTGTTTGTCTTCTAATTTATCATTTAACAAGAATTGTTTCTGTTTTATGATTGCTTGTGAAAATGCGGAAAACCAAGTTTCCAACCCACGTTGAGCTGCTTCAAGTGTCTCAGCTTCAAAAGTCAGATCGATAAAATCACCACGACGCGATAAACGGATATTTTCATGATTTTTTTTCTTATTAAAAGCACTTAAAGAAAATTGCGAATCATTGAAGAACATAGGCTGCGAAAACAAAAAGGCGATAACATTGTCTTGCTTTTTGATTGGTAACGGTTTTCCTACAGAATCAGATAATGAAAATATTAAAGTTGCTTGGTAACCACGAGGCTGGACAAAATAATACAACCAAATCAAAGATATACATAGAATTTGTAATAGCAAAACAATCAAAATGCTTCGCCATACGGTACGTACGAATAGTCTTTTATTACACTTAAGACTCATCTTTATTTTAACCAGCAAAATACTTCTTCATATTGTTTTATTAAGAGAAAGTAGTAACTATCCTCTTAACTTGCTGTCATATTATTTTCAGATAATAAAAACATAAAATTTAAGCACAAATGTTCAGCAATAGCTTTAAACAACTTAATTCATATTTTTTTTGATGTTCTCTAATTGTTTTTTTGCTTCAGAAGTAATAACGGCTTTAATGGTAACAGACCCATCATCATGTCCTTCTTGCACTATTTCCGCAGAGTTTTCATAAAACCAATCGATAAGCGACATTTCATGAGGTTTTAAAAGATATTCAATGCTTTGCACCTCTCCAAAAATTCGCTTTTCAATGGCTCTTAATAATTGATCGAGTCCATCCCCCTTAAGCGCAGATACCATGAGAGCAGGATTTAATCGTGTTTTTGCGCTTGTTTGTAAAACATTCAATGCCTGCTCATCCAACATATCAATCTTATTCCAAACTTCTATGATATGCTCCATATCATCAATATCGATATCAAGACTTGAAAGCACTTCTAAAACATCTTGGGCATGTGCACGATGATCAAGATCTGACATATCTCTTACATGAAGAATGAGATCCGCTTCAACCACTTCTTCAAGCGTTGCACTAAAAGCTGCAATCAAATTTGTTGGCAAGTTAGAAATAAACCCTACAGTATCAGACAAAAGAATAGTTTTTCCATGGGGAAGAACAACTTTGCGCAAAGTCGGATCAAGCGTTGCAAATAACATATTCTTTGCTAAAACATCTGCACCACTTAAACGGTTAAAGAGAGTTGATTTTCCTGTATTCGTATATCCTACCAGTGCCACAACAGGATAAGATGTTTTTTTCCTTTTTGCTCTATGAAGTGCACGTGTTTTAATAACCGTTTCCAATTCGCGTCGAATACGAATAATTTTCTCTTGTAAAAGACGCCTGTCTGCTTCAATTTGCGTTTCACCAGGTCCACCTAGGAAGCCACGCCCCCCCCGTTGCCTTTCCAAGTGCGTCCAACTACGCACAAGTCGCCCTTTTTGATAGGACAAATGCGCTAACTCTACTTGCAAAACTCCTTCTTTTGTTCGTGCACGATCCCCAAAAATTTCAAGAATCAAAGCCGTTCTATCGATAACTTTGCAATTCCATAACTTTTCTAAATTACGCTGCTGTACTGGCGTTAAAAAGTGATCTACAATCGTAAGCTCAATAGAATATTCATCTATATAACAGGTTAACGAATCTACTTTACCTTTTCCAAAGAGAGTCGCAGAGCGAGGCGTTTCAATATTAATCGTTTCATAATTAACAACTTCTAACCTTATAGCACGCGCTAAACCTAATGACTCTTTAACACGAGAAGATATAGAACACTCTCTCAAAGAGCTTTCACTTCTATTTTCTTGAAAAATCGGTATCAAAACAAGTGCGCGCACCTGCCCTGTATTCTGCGAAAATACCCCTCCTAATCTCTCATTTTCATTTATCATAGCAATCTAAGTACTTTTAAAATGGGATAAGAGGTCTATCTTAAAATGATATGTTTACTCAGGACTTTCACCCTCAAACATCTGTACAGGCTGTCCAGGCATAATCGTAGAAATAGCATGCTTATAAACCAATTGCGCATGTCCATCTCGGCGTAAAAGAACACAAAAATTATCAAATGAAGTTACAATACCCGTGAGTTTAACGCCATTGACAAGAAAAATTGTAAGGGAAATTTTTTGCTTACGCACCGTATTTAAAAACACATCTTGCAGGTGTTGTGATCGCTCTGCCATTATTCTTACACCTTCATCTCGATTGCATAAAATATTCGTGCATGCATATCGACTGAAAAATATCCAATTGTCAACGTAGAAGCTTCAAAATTTAGCAACAAACAACTGAAATTAGAGAAAAAACGGCTCTTTAAGGCAATAATAAAGCGCAACTTACGAAAAGCTATATTAAATTAAAAATTTTTCCACGTTTACTCTTTTATAATCTTATAATTCAAAGGCATACTTTTATACATCCTAAGCTATTACAGACTATATGTGATGAAGAATCTGCTTCGTTTAGAATCAATAAAAGTAAACGGACAACAATATTTATTAACGATCATCGGTATTAAAGAGGGGTATTCGCACCTAACTGTATATATAACTGCTATTAAATTATCCTTATTTCAAAGACTAACAGCTTATAAAGTTTTTTATAAACACAAGTTGTAAACAGTATTTTTGTTTTTGTTAGATTCAAATAATAAATTGTTTTTACTATATTTTATAACATTTTTAAACAGGGTATAAGAAACCGCGTTAACTTTATCTTGATAAGTTTTTAAAATTTTTCCCTAAGCATATTCCTTTCTAAATAATTAACAGCTAGTATGTAGAAATTATGTGGAAGAGGACGTATCCCTTTTCCGTCTGTAAGAGTACGAGGCGAGTATGGCACGCAGAACCAAATTGCAAACATTTGAAGTTGAAGTTGAAGAAGCCCTCACAAAAGCTATGAACTTTGATTTCAATGACACAGGATTTGAAACAATATCATCCAATAATTCTGAAAATATTGTTAATGTCGATGATCTGATTCAAAAAATTGCAATGGCCGAAGAAGAATTCTTTGCTGAAAACGGTACGTCAACTTTTGTTTCTAATATTCATGATGAAGCTGTTGTTGATAAATCCGTTGTTGAACAGCTTTTTGCTCCCAAACCTTCACCTGATATTTCAGGTGGAACTGTTCATAATACGTTGTTGTCTACAAAACTTCTTCCTGCAAATGATGATATAACAACCCCTGTAAATTTTGGACTATTAAAGCAGCGTTCTTCCTCTCGAGTCTACTGGTATACAACAGCGCTTAGTGCTTTATGGGCAACGGGAGGAGCTTTTGTTGCGCATAAGCTCGCACCTATCGGGCTCAGCTCCTTATCCAATATCAGCACTTTTGTTACATCCCCAACAGGACTCGCTGTAGCAGCCGGAACAGCAATTCCTATCCTTATATCTTGGGGCGTTGCTCAATTAACAAAACGTTCAAACGACTTGCATAATATTGCTCTTCTTATGACAAATGCTGCACAGCGCCTTAGTGAACCACAACATTTATCTGAAAAACAAGCTATTGCTATAGGGCAAACCATTCGTGAAGAAGTAGCAGCAATGAACGAAGGTATTGAACGTACCCTCGGACGTGCTGTTGAACTTGAAGCAATCATACAAGGTGAAGTTCACAATCTAGAACAAGCCTATGCTGAAAATGAATCACGCATTCACACATTAATCAAAGAATTGAGTAATGAACGCATCGCCATTTTGAATCACGCAGATCGCGTAAAATCAACAATTAAAGGAACCCAAGAACAACTGAGTGATGAATTTGGTTTAGTTACCTCTAAAATTGTAACTAATGTTGAAAAGCTTGCACAAACCCTCTCTCAAACTTTACAAAAACAAGGTGAAGACCTTGTTGAAAAACTTTCCTATGCCGGTGATGGCGTAACAAATCAGCTTGTTGAAAAATTTAACGAAACAACAATACAAATTCAGCAGAAAAACACAGAATTTTTTCATGAATTAGGAAAAAACTTCGATGGTTTTGCAAAACGATTTGATCATAATGAAAAGCAAATAGAAAAAACCTTTAATGAAACAGCTGAAAAAGCGGAAGTACATGTTGCTAAAATTGCAACACATATACAAGCAGTAACAGATCAAACTTTGCACGCTGTCGATGAAAAGTTTAAAGCCTTGGATAAAGCTCTTATTGATCGTAATAATCAATCTCTACAGAATTTTGATGAGAAGATCTTAAAGCTCGACGACCAAGCACATAAACTCT
This sequence comes from Bartonella sp. TS82HLJMH, assembly GCF_042193495.1. Classification (NCBI taxonomy): domain Bacteria; kingdom Pseudomonadati; phylum Pseudomonadota; class Alphaproteobacteria; order Hyphomicrobiales; family Bartonellaceae; genus Bartonella; species Bartonella sp. TS82HLJMH. Next base: position 25,006 of record NZ_JBHILU010000014.1, read on the forward strand.
CTTCTAAATTTGATAACGTCACCTCTCAAGCAATTGGAGCATTTGAACAACGTTTAGCAACTGTTGATCTTTCTCTTAAAGAACATAGTGATTCCATCATTGATTCCTTTATAGAACGCAGTCAGGCTTTAGAGGATAATGCTGAAAAACTTGGTAACTTCTTGGAATCTCATGTCTTGAAAATAAATGAAAACCTCCAAGAAAAAACAGCAGACATTACCCATGCATTTACAAATGGACGTGAAGCTATTCTTTCTGCAATTGATAAAAGTAAAGAAAGTCTGAGAGAAGAAATTCAGTATGTCGACAATGCCATTGTTGATATCATACAAGAACGTTCACAAGATTTTAAAGTACAACTTTCTGATCAACGAGCTCTTATGGCAGACATGCTCGATAACGAGAAGAATAAAATTGCGGATACATTAAGAAATCAAATTGATGTCTTGTCCCAAAATACTTCTCATATTGAAAAAGTTTTGGCTGACAATATTCAAGTCGTTGATAAACAAGCTGAAAATCATATCACAAACATCATTCAATGCACTGAAAAACTACAAGATGTCATTGTACAAAGCTGCAATACAACCCAAGATGCTTTAGAAGCACAAGCGAGAAATATTGATATCCGTGCCGATGCTCTGCGTGATTCTTTAGCGATTAATAGTTTTTCTCTCAATGAAGTTCTTGCCGATCAAGCACGCACACTTGAGCAACGCATGGAAACAATCCATAACCTCATTGCAAAAAGTGATATACGTGTCGATGTTGCGTTGAAACAACAAATAGATTTAGTTGAGAGTGCAATTGCAGCCAATAATAAGAACATTACTGAAACGGTTCAAGATCATATCAAAAACCTTGAAAGCCATGCTGAAATTTTAAAGAATACTCTTTCTCAATCGAGTGGTGTTTTCTTCGAAACCCTTGAAACACGTATGGAATCATTCGATACAGATCTAGAAGATCGTGCACACAAAATTTTTGAACGAACAACAACGCTAGAGGAAACATTATCTGAAAAATTTAGCCAAATCTGTGAAGCCATTGATATGCAAACATCTGTTATTGAAGAACGTTCTGACACGTTAAAAACGTCTCTCATGCTTAATAATGAGCAAAGTCAGATAATTCAACAAGCGCTGGAAAATAGTGTTGACAATATGCGTGTAACCTTAGAAGACTCTGTTAATATAGTTACAGATAACCTGCATAATAAGATTATAAAAGCTTCTGATATTCTTTCTTCTACGAGTGAACAAATTCTTTCATCTGTTACAAATGTTACTACACAAGCAGAAAATATTCTCTCAGAATCAGGCAATCGCATTGTATCAAATGTCAAAAAAACTGTTTATGATACCAGTGAAAAAGTTCTGTCCGTTCTGTCTGAACAAACAGCGCATACTGTCGAAGCTTTCACAACAGCCAGTCATAATGCACAAGCATTATTGAATGAAACCATTCACACATCAACAACAGCAATAGAGCAAGTTCTTAATGAACGCTGTGATGTTCTTCATCACTCTATGCAAAATTTTAAAAATAATTTAGGGTATCAGCTCTCTGATGTAACGAGCCGTCTAGAAGATGCAGAAAATCAAACAGCAACACAAATTTCAAAACATGTTGGAAAAATAACAGAGCTGACAAATCACTTAAATCAAGCAGCGCAAAATACGACAGAATCAATTGATTCTTTAACACAGCATATAGGAGAACAACTCTCTCTCTCCACACAAGAAGCTGAACAAAGAATTTATGCACATAATGAATTTTTAGTGAATAGCTTAACCAAAGCTAACTCTGAAACACTTCAAACAATAACGGTTATGAAGGAAGAACTTGTTAATAATGTCTCATCCGTCTTAACACAGTTGAATCAATCAATTTACAATTTTCACGAAAATAGTAATGTTTTATTATCAGCTGTTCAAAATATTGATGGTCAGTTTAATGAGAGCGCGAATAATTTTTTCCGCAACACGGACCAAGTAGCAGAGCGTTTGTCAGCCTCAAATCAAGTGCTCAATAATAGTGTTGAAATTCTGCAAGGACTTTCAAAGAATACCTTTGAACAAATTAATCATATAACGAGCAGTTTTGGTGAACATGCAAAGACACTTTCCCAAACTATTCATGTTCTTGAACAGTCTGAAAATTCACTTAGTGCAACACTTGAAGAAAAACATAATACGCTTTCTGTATTAAGCGATGCTCTTGTTTCAAAGTCTCATGAAATTAATCAAATGATTGGGCATTATGAAAAAATCTTCAACTTAGCACTTGAACGCTCCGATAAGAATGCACGTAACTCCACAAATTCATTCCAACAATCACTTAATAAGCTTGTTAGTGAAGCATCGACGCGTTTTTCAGAAGCAGCAGAAGACATACGTCGCTCCGCTGATGAGGTTCGTTTAGAACTTTCAAAGATTAATAATGATATCAATGAGAATGTTAAAAAACTTCCAGAAAAGACAAAAGAAACAACGCAAACAATTCGCACAGCTTTGAATGAACAGATTACAGCGTTACAAGATCTAGTCAGAGTTATACAAAATGATCAAAAGGACGCAAAAAAACAGCTGATATCAGAATTTCCTGCATCATCAATGTTTAATCAAAGAAGTGACAATTCCACTGAGTCCGTTAAAAAGATCGTACCACCTAAGCCTATTTTACAACAAGATCAAAGCAAAAAAAGACCAAATAAATGGGTATCAAATCTCTTAGAAAGAGCTTCACGTGAAGAAACATTTTATGATGCTCCCCCTAGTGATGATGTTTTAACTTCAGTGCAAACAAAACCATCTCCTGCAAACTGCTCTCTTAATTCATTAGCTTCTGGTATAGTGCAAGCTATTAATCACAATGCCATTATTGAGCTATGGGATCATTATCAACGTGGACAGAAAAACATCGCAACAGAACGCCTTTATACCTTAAATGGACAAAAAATATTTGAAATGATTAAGAGAAAATATACGAGCGATTTTGAGTTTAAACGTTCAGTGAATCAATATGTTACAGATTTCGAAAAGCTCTTACGTGATATATCGCGCAGTTCTGGTTCTTCAAACTCAGTTCGCAAATACCTGATATCAGATACCGGAAAAGTTTATACTATGCTTGCTCATGCAAGTGGTCGAATCCAATAAAAAATAAGAAAAGTGGAAAAAGATATTTTTTCCACTTTTTCTCTCTCCAGTTGTTTTAATGGCTCATCGTAAAGTACTTTGCTTTCAACTACAGCTTTGTACTTCAAAGACTGGGATAATTGGCATGCGATTTTCTTTGAGATCCTAAGCAATAACCCTAAAGAAGCGTAATGACTTAGCAAACAACATATCATTCTAAAAATGATAAAGCATATTTTCTATTTCCTTATCTTTTTCTTAACTCCTTTATTTTTTAAATGTTTTTTATCCACATATTACTCTCGTTTGAATTATATAAGTAAATATTTTTTATGATATTAGGTGAATTTTAAATAAAAGAATCTTATTGTATTCAAATTTCTCATTCAATATACAAAATGATGCATTATAAATTATAAAGAAAAGCGTTATGCGAAATATATGATTTTCATGTATAAAACCCGCAATTACAGCCATTTCAGGAACATCTTTGTTTATTAAAACACATGATTATCAGTATATAAAAAATACAGCGTTCACTATTAAGAATCCAATTGAATAATGAACAACACAACTTCCATTCTCAACGTTCCAGTCTCCTTTAAAATAGCTGAATAAACAATTTATAAATTACAAATTGTTATTTAAAATTTCTTCTACCTCCGTATAAAACTTGCAATAAAATATATATTTTATAAAAAATGGATGAAATTGATAGGAACCGTTCTTCTGTTCTTTCCTTATTTTGTAAACATTGCCAAAAATAATGGCTTGATAATGTAATCGTTAGAAAATATTTTATTTTTTTGTAAACTAATCAATTTTACGAGTTTTATTAAGGAGAGAAAAACAAATGTGCTGCTATCAATGAAATTATTCATGCAGACAAACAAAAAGAATCATCAAACTGGTTTTACGATCCAGAAGAATTTTCTCATGCTCATGCATTTTGATATTCAGAGAAATGAGGATCTATTAGTGGACAAAACCTTATCGTAGATGGAACATCTCATATACACATACGCTAACTTGGATATCATAAAAATGTCTAGAGAACGAAATAGTGATTTCAGTTCACCAAAAGCTGAACTTGACAGTGCCGCACTTTTTTATCACCAACACCCAAAACCTGGAAAATTGGAAATACAAGCAACAAAACCTCTTGATAATCAACGTGATTTAGCTCTTGCTTATTCTCCAGGCGTTGCAGCGCCATGTCTTGCGATTCATGAAGATCCCAATCTTGCTGCTCAATATACCTCCCGTGCTAATTTAGTTGCTGTTATATCCAATGGAACTGCTGTTCTTGGTTTAGGAAACATTGGTCCACTCGCTTCAAAGCCAGTTATGGAAGGCAAAGCCGTTTTATTTAAAAAATTTGCGAATATTGATGTTTTTGATATTGAAATTGATGCATCCGATATAGAACAAATGGTACAAACAATATCGACCTTAGAACCTACATTCGGTGGTATTAATCTTGAAGACATTAAGGCGCCGGAATGTTTTGACATCGAAGAAAAGCTTCGTGCTAAAATGAATATTCCAGTTTTTCATGATGACCAACATGGAACTGCCATTATTGTTTCTGCGGCTGTATTAAATGCCTTAAATCTTTCAAGAAAAAAAATTGAAAATGCAAAAATAGTTACCTCAGGTGCAGGTGCTGCTGCCCTAGCTTGTCTTAATCTTTTGGTTCGTCTTGGGGCGAAAGTTGAAAATATTTGGCTTAGCGACTTAGAGGGTGTTGTTTATGAAGGTCGCAAGACCCTTATGGATCGTTGGAAAATCAATTACGCACAAAAAACGGACGCACGAACTTTATCTGATATTATTGATGATGCGGATATCTTTCTAGGCCTATCTGCGGGTGGTGTTTTAAAGCCTGAATATCTTAAAAGAATGGCTCAAAATCCACTTATTTTAGCGCTAGCTAATCCAGTACCAGAAATTATGCCTGAAGAAGCACGCTCTATACGACCAGATGCAATGATCTGTACAGGACGCTCTGATTATCCCAATCAAGTTAATAATGTCCTTTGTTTTCCCTATATCTTCCGTGGTGCATTAGACGTAGGTGCTAGTGCAATTAATGAAGAAATGAAAATGGCCGCTGTTCATGCGATTGCTGCCCTTGCACGAGAAGAAACTTCAGATGTTGTAGCACGTGCATACTCAAAAGAACCACCCAATTTTGGACCAGACTATCTGATCCCCTCTCCTTTTGATCCGCGTTTAATACTACGTATTGCTCCCGCTGTTGCTAAAGCAGCAATGGCAACTGGTGTCGCCATTCGTCCCATTGAAGATATGGAAGCCTACTATGATACCCTCAATCGATTTGTCTTTCTTTCTGGTTTAACAATGAAACCTGTTTTTGCTGCAGCAAAAACAGCAAAACGTAAACGGGTCATCTATGCCAATGGTGAAGATGAACGCGTCCTTCGTGCAGCACAAGTTGTCATTGAAGAACAAACAGCAACGCCTCTCCTTATCGGCCGTCCACATGTCGTAGAAGCGAGATTAAAACGCTTTGGTTTAAAAATTCGTCCTGGTATAGATTTTGAATTAACAAACCCTGAAGATGATCCACGTTTTCGTGATTATGTTAATTTATTTTTTCATTATACAGGAAGGCGTGGTGTTACGCCTGAAATGGCAAAAACAGTAGTGAGAACATCAACAACTGCTATTGCTGCCCTTGCTGTCATGCGTGAAGAAGCAGATGCAATGATTTGCGGATTAGAAGGACGTTTTGAACGTCAACTTGAATTGATTGAACAAATTATAGGACTTGATCCTAATGTTCACCGTTTTTCTGCTATGAGTTTGCTTATCTCTCAACAACGTACTCTTTTCCTCACAGATACTTACGTCAATGAAAATCCTTCTGCAGAAGAAATCGCTGAAATGACTGTATTGGCAGCTCAAGAAGTTGAAGCATTTGGAATAACACCAAAAGCAGCCTTATTATCACACTCAAACTTTGGTTCTAAAAACACAGAAAGTGCGCGTAAAATGCGACGTGCAACAGAAATTCTTGCCAAATTACACCCTGATTTAGAAGCAGATGGTGAAATGCATGGTGATGCTGCCCTTTCCAAAGTTTTTCGTGATCGTGTCTTTCCTGATTCTCGTCTTAAAAGTGAAGCTAATTTGCTCGTCTTTCCAACACTTGATGCAGCCAATATCACGCTCAACACTGTTAAAAGCCTCACAAATGCACTCCATGTTGGTCCTATTCTAATCGGGGCAGCACGTCCCGCCCATATATTAACGCCTTCAGTAACTTCACGGGGAGTTGTTAATATAACAGCCCTTGCTGTCCTTGCAGCCAATAGAAAAAATAGTCTCGTAAAATAAATGCGCAATAAAATTTCAAAGTTTTTTAAATATTGAGATACAGTATTTCATGTACTGTAAACCTCTTTTCTCTATAGATAAAGACAGCTATATTCTGGATTAAGTCTTTTTTTTAAAGAAAAAAAAGGCTAGAAGAACAATATTAAATGTATTTTGAATTTACTAACTCTATAATAAGGAATCCGTACATTGCCTTCCACGTTTGATAAAGTTGCTGATATCATTGCAGAAATCAGTGAAATTGATCGCAATACGATTACACCTGAAAGTCATACAATTGACGATCTAGGAATCGACAGTCTTGATTTTCTTGATATTGTTTTCGCTATTGATAAAGCTTTCGGAATAAAAGTACCTCTAGAACAATGGACACAAGAAGTCAACGAAGGTACCGTTGCAACAGAAGAATACTTTGTTCTTAAAAACCTTTGTGCAAAAATTGATAATCTCGTTGCCTTAAAACAGGCGGAGTAGTTTTTTCACCATGCATGATCAATCTGTATTCATCACTGGTATAGGCCTCATAAGCTCTCTAGGGGAAGGAACTGATCAACATTGGAATCTCTTAAATGATCCAATCCGTACACCAAACCTAGATTGTACAACTTTTTCACCCTACACGGTTCATAAATTGCCCGAAATTGATTGGAGTTTACAAATTCCTAAAAAAAGTGATCAACGGCAAATGGGAACATGGCAGCGTCTTGGTACCTATGCGGCTGGTCTTGCTCTTGATGATGCTGGCATGAAAAATAATGTACAACTCACTTCGACAATGGATATGATCGTAGCAGCAAGTGGAGGAGAGCGTGATATTACTGTTGATACACAGATTCTTTCTAAAGCGCGCACAGTTGCCGATCATGCCTCTATGTTAAATGTTGCTCTTTCAACCGAACTTCGTCCAACATTATTTTTAGCACAACTTTCAAACCTTTTGGCAGGAAACATTTCAATTGTTCATAAAGTCACTGGATCATCTCGTACATTTATGGGAGAAGAAGGCAGTGGACTTTCTGCACTTAAAATTGCTGTAGCTCGTATTAAATCAGGTCAAAGTACCCATGCTCTTGTAGGAGGTTCCTATAATGCACAAAGTTATGATATGTTGTTGGCGCATGAACTTGGTGGTCTTTTAACCCATAATGGATGGAGTTCAGTGTGGGATCGTGAAATCCACCCCGGCGGCGGTATTATAGCCGGTTCTGGTGGTATCTTCATAGTTCTTGAAAGTGGAGAACATGCAAAAAAGCGCAACGCACGTGCTTATGCTGAAATTAGCCAAATTATTACAGACCAAACAGATAGAACCAAAATTCCACTTAGAGAATCAATTGCAACAATGTTAAAAACTGCGGGCGCTAAATCTGCCCTAGCCATTTCAGCTGCCTCGGGAGCTCACGAAGCAACAAAAGCAGAACAAAATGCTCTTGATAACGCTGATCTATCTTACCGTGGCATTGCAACATTATTTGGTTATATGCGGGAAGCGCAATTTCCTCTAGCTCTAGCTCTTGCAGCACTTTCAATTGAAAAAAAACACTGTTTTCCAGCGTTAAGTCCTCATGAAAAACCTTTTTCTAAAGAAGTACGTGAAATATTTGTTACAACTATTGGTATAAAAAGAGCTGAAGGTGTCGTACGTCTTACAGCTGTTTGAAGGGGAATTTCTATAGTGAAATATCATGATCATTTTGGGCGTCCACTTGTAGCAATAACTGGGGCAGGCATTGTCACATCACTGGGACAAGGCAAACATGAAAATTGGCAAAAATTAACAAGCGGTGTAAGCGGTATCCACAAAATAACACGTTTTCCCGTTGAGGGATTAAATACATATATTGCTGGAACAATTGATTTTCTCAAAGAAAGTACACTTGGTGCTTCAGCTCTTTCTGAGAAGCTTGCACTTCTTTCTGCTGAAGAAGCTTTGGAACAAGCTGCTGTTGATAAAAAAAATTTTAATGGACCACTCTTTCTAGCTTCTCCTCCTGTTGAACTTGAATGGAAAGCACGTTTTAGTCTTGATCAAGAGGAAGAATTCAATAATGAGCCTTCTTATGCACATCTTCTTAAAGTCTGTAAAGATAAACTCCATGAGACGCTTTTTGAATCCACACAATTTGGTGCAATTGCAGAAAAACTTCAAAAAACATTTGGCACAAAAGGACTTCCTGTTACACTTTCCACTGCCTGTGCATCTGGTGCAACAGCAATTCAATTAGGTGTTGAGTCTATTAGACGGAAAGAGACAAATAGAGCTCTCATAATTGCGACAGATGGATCAGTTTCAGCAGAATCTCTTATTCGTTTTTCGCTACTATCTGCTCTTTCAACTCAGAATGAGCCTCCAGAAAAAGCAGCAAAACCCTTTAGCCGTGATCGGGATGGATTTGTTATGGCAGAAGGCTCAGGTGCTTTTGTTCTTGAATCTCTTCAAAGCGCATTAAACCGTAATGCTACAGTTTTAGGAATTTTAGCTGGCTGTGGAGAAACAGCCGATGATTTTCACCGTACACGTTCAAAACCCGATGCATCACCAGCAATTGAATCCGTTCGCAAAGCTTTAGACGATGCAAAAATAACCATCAATGAAATTGATTATATTAATGCACATGGAACTTCAACACCTGAAAATGAGAAAATGGAGTATCTTGCATTATCAACAGTATTCGGTGATCTTTTAGAGCATATTCCTGTCTCTTCTAATAAATCAATGATTGGGCATACATTAACTGCTGCTGGTGCAATAGAAGCGGTTTTTTCGCTTTTAACCATTCAATCGGGGATACTTCCACCTACAATAAATTATGATAATCCTGACCCTGCTATCCCTTTAGATGTTGTTCCTCATCATAGCCGTAAAGCCTGTGTCAATGCGGTTTTGTCCAACTCATTTGGATTTGGTGGTCAAAATATGAGTCTTGTCATCACTGCATATAAAGGATAATCCTTTAATAATAAAATTTTATAACGCTAACCTAATAACATATTTAAGGGGAATGGTAATGCGTGCACTGCAACTCTTCGATGATCGTCGGCTTGAAATCACTAATATTTCCCCGCCATCTTCACCTAGTCTAGGTGAAGTAACTGTGCGGATAAAAGCTGTTGCTCTTAATCATATTGATGTATGGGGATGGCGTGGCATGGCTTTTGCGAAAAGAAAAATGCCACTCATCATTGGTGCAGAAGCCTCTGGTGAGGTTATACAAATAGGAGATGGCGTTGAACATCTTAAACTTGGACAGATTGTCTCAATTTATGGTGCACAAACCTGCGGAGTATGCCAAGCTTGTCATGAAGGACGGGATAATCTTTGCAGTCATGTAAAGGGAGTCTATGGTTTTCACCTTGATGGATTTGCGTGTGAGCTTGTCAATTTGCCAGCACGTTTATTAGTTCCATCACCTCCCCAATGTGATGAATTGCAGGCAGCGGTTGCTCCAATTACTTTTGGTACCGTAGAACATATGCTTTTCGATAACGCAAAACTACAAGCAGGAGAAACAATCCTGATACAGGCTGGTGGTTCAGGTATTGGCTCTGCAGCCATTCAACTTGCAAAACACATGGGCTGTACAGTTATCACAACTGTAGGCTCAGATGAAAAAATTGCAAAAGCACACTCTCTTGGAGCAGATCATGTGATTAATTATCGTAAAGATCGTTTTGAAGGTGTAGTGCGTAAATTAACCCAAAAAAAAGGTGTTGACGTTGTTTTTGAGCATGTTGGTGTAGATACATGGAACGGTTCTTTGTTATGTATGAAAAAAGGAGCACGCTTAGTGACTTGCGGTTCTACCTCTGGTGTTTCAGCACCAATAAATCTCATGCAATTATTCCAACAACAACTTAAGATATTCGGTTCATTTGGCTGCCGTATAGAAAATATGAAAAATGCTATGCAAAAAATGGCAGAAAAAACTATACACCCTGTCATTGATACAATTGTTGGGCTTGATGAAATTAATACAGCTTTAAAACGAATGGAGAGCCGTAATGTTTTTGGTAAAATTATCCTTAAAATCGATTAAATCATGATGAAGCTTTCTCTTAAAAAGATCATATATCTTATTAAAATTATAGCTAAAAAAATATCCTACTTGTTATGGGCATATCTGCTCTTTGGTTCTTTATTTATTCTAAAATGCTTTCCTGCCAAAATGGGAGTCTCTTTTTTTTCTTGGTTGGTAAAAAAAATTGGTCCCCTTTTACATCGTCATCAAATCACACTTACAAATCTTAGAGGTGCATATCCAGAAAAAACAGAGCAAGAACTCCATGCAATTGCAATAGAAATGTGGGAAAATATAGGATGTTTCCTAGCCGAATATATTTTTCTTGATAAAATTTTTGATTTTGATCCTCATGCGGACGAGCCAGGTTTCATTGAGGTTAAAGGCGTTGAAATATTTGAGCGATTAAAAAATGAAAAAAAACCACATATTTTTTTCACCGCACATACTGGAAATTTTGAACTTCTACCTATTTGTGCACAAAGTTTTGATCTTAACGTTACGGTATTATTTAGACCACCCAATAATCCCTATGTTGCCAAACGAGTCCTTAAAGCACGACAAACTTCTATGGGGCATCTTATTCCCTCCAAGGCCGGTGCAGCATGGGCATTAGCAGCCAAATTAGAAAAAGGTGAAAATGTTGGTATGCTCGTTGATCAAAAATTTCGCCGCGGTATCATGGGAACATTTTTTAATAGACCTCTTAAAACAAATCCCTTAATTATAAAACTCGCTCGACAATATGACTGTGATATTTATCCAGCACGTTGTATTCGTTTGCCTAATGGACGCCATCGTTTAGAGTTATATGAACATATAGAACTTCCACGTGATGAAAAAAATGATATTGATATAGCTGCTTCTACGCAAAAATTAAATGATATTGTTGAATCTTGGGTCCGTGAATACCCTGGACAATGGATGTGGTTACATAGACGTTGGGACATCTAACATAAAGCTCTATTGCTTACAAAGGAAGTGCAAATGTTAGCCTCAAAAGACATCAAAGATCTCATTGCAATTATCACTGCATTACGAAATTCTGATAGCGGTTGTATCTGGCATAAAAAACAAACTTTTGAATCCCTCATACCCTATATGCTCGAAGAAATTTACGAAGTCATCGATGCCATTGAACGAAAAAACCGAAAGGATCTCTGTGAAGAACTTGGAGATCTTCTTTTACAAGTTATCTATCATGCTACCATTGCACAAGAAGAAGGCAGCTTTACTTTTGAAGATGTTGTTTATGCAATCACGGCAAAAATGATTCGACGCCATCCTCACGTTTTTGGAAATGCCGAGCAAAAAAAATTGCGCGAAGAAAAAAACAACAATTCCTCCACAAGCATACTCGCACAAGTAAAACAAATCCAGCCAGCAAACCAAGAGGCACTTGCTTTACAAGAAGCAGCAGCTAAAGTAGGTTTTGATTGGAAAAAAAGTGATAAAGTTTTTGAAAAAATAGAAGAAGAACTCGAAGAGCTCAAAGAAGCCATCAAAAATAAACAAAATTCAGAGATAGAAGCAGAGTTTGGAGATCTCTACTTTATTCTCCTTAATCTCGCACGCCACTTAGCGATTGATTCACAAAAAGCATTAAAAAAAACGAATATAAAATTTCGAAACCGTTTTGCCTATATTGAAGAAAAGCTATCCACTCAATCTAAAACACTCACTGACGCATCCTTGAATGAAATGGAAGCACTTTGGAAACAAGCTAAAAATGAACAATAAAAATATTAGATTTTTTCTACCTCAAAGAACAAGTCCCTCTAAAATTACTGAATTATAATTCAGCTCAACTCAATTTGTTTTATATTGATCCTGCGTAGCAGGACGAAGTTCCACCGATTCGCCACACCCACATGCTGAAACTTGATTAGGATTTTTAAAGACAAAACCAGAACGAAGCGTTGTCACTTCATAATCCATCTGCGTCCCTAATAAAAATAATACCGCATCATGTGCTACGAAAACACGGGCACCATTCACTTCAACAACATCCGCATCTATCCCCTTTTCTTTGACAAGAGTAATTGTATACTCCATCCCTGCACAACCACCTTTTTTGATACCAACAAGAATACCCTGTGCATCTTTTGCGTCCATAATCGCTTTAACACGATCCACTGCTGCTTCCGTCAAATTTATTACCGAAAAACGGCTCATGGTTTACTCTTTTCTTAGTTCAATAAACACTTTGAAAGTTTTTTCTCTATAATATTGTATCTGGTATTTTAGAAAAAAAACAACAAAACCTAAATTAAAGTATTCTAACCTTGTTTATTTGGATAAAAACGCGTACCCATAAAATGAGATTTATGATTATACAATCCAGAACTTACAATTTTTTGTCCACATAAAACACAAAATACTTCGTCTATAAAAACTCTAAACAAAGGAAAACGTTTCAATACCATACATTCACTCCTCTCCTTTTGAAAATCTTTATCTTTTTAGAAAAGTAACGATTAGATAAGGAAAAAATATACCCCCCGTACTCATTTTCTCCCCTCCTTCTCCAATTCATACCCCTAAAGCCACCAATCTTACCCCTTCACAAAATGATTACAAAGAATTTTACAGATTTGTTACGTATCTTGAATTGATAACAAGATATTGATGTCCAAAATTTTTACTTTCAAAAGCTCTAAGTGCAAAAGCATTTTAGATTTTATTCTGTTTATTTTTTCTCTTGCCTTTAAAGAAACAGTCATTTAATCGTTTTACACAAACTCGGAGCGTAGCGCAGCTTGGTAGCGCACTTGACTGGGGGTCAAGGGGTCGTGGGTTCAAATCCCGCCGCTCCGACCATTTTTAAAATGCTATAAAATAAAAAATAAGCTTACTTAAAAAGTGAATTATTATGCATTTCAATTAGGACATACATGAATTTTTTCTTCAACGTAGAATAATGTGCAATAACATTTTATCATAAACTCGAAATAAGCTGTTTTATTAAAATAAGCTTCGTTCTTAGGAGAACACACACGAAACGCGAGACCTTTTGCCTCGCGTTTTTTATTCTTCAGAAAAATTTATAATTATTCGATCTCATATTTTCTAAATTTTCCTACACGACAATGTCGCTATTATCATTTTTTGTAATGGATGGTGACATCTGTACGGTTATCTTTTTGGGTTTTAATTCAGCTGGCATTTCCCTTTTAAGCTGAATATGAAGAAGCCCATCTCCAAGTTCTGCTCCAATAACCTTAACATGATCAGCCAAATGAAAACGCCGTTCAAAAGCACGCGAAGCAATGCCTCGATAAAGGAATTCTCGCTCTTCATCATCATTTTCAGACTTTCTGTTTCCCTTAACGATCAGCTGGTTACAATGCGTTTCAATATCAATTTCATCTTGAGAAAAACCAGCAACAGCCATAGAAATTCTATAAGAATCTTCAGTTAAACGCTCGATATTATAAGGGGGATAAGAAGAAACTTCATCTGGTTGTCTTCTAGAATCAAACCAGTTAAAAAGATGATCAAAACCTACTGTGGAACGATAAAATGGTGAAAAATCTACTTGACGCATAATATTGCCCTCCTCTAGAGCGACTATAATTTATAATTAATTCACAAAGTTCCCAAATGGCAAACTTACTTGTGAACCTGCGGCCCCATCATGGCAACCACACTATATTATCTGGTAATTGTTTTTCTTTATTTCAACTCTTTGGAATCTAAATTGATAAAAACTATCTAAAAAGCAATATACCCCTTTTTAAATCCTTTTTCTTCATTACATAAATGTCAAAGTCCTCTCATTATCTCACGTTGCACTAAGCGGCAAATACACTGTAAAGGATTTCAATTGGAAACACCTATTTATCCCATAGACTGGGCTTCCACTCCTCCTAATATCCATCATGGTACTCTTAAAATAGCAATAGATCACGAAATTCGTTTTGCGATAACATATCCTGAGGTGGAAAAATCTAAGGGAACAATTGTTATTCTCAAAAGCTACGCAAGTACTTTAGAAAAATATTTTTTATTAATAAATGAAATTTCTAAACGCGGTTTTCATACAGCAATATTTGACTGGTTTGATCAAGAAAAAAAATCCTTCAAGATAAGAAAACAAAGCCGACATAATTGTTTTGATATAAATAATGATATTAATGACTTATATAAATTTCTTAAAAATATTGTTTATCCTAATTGTCCGCCTCCTTACTCTATGCTCGCCTATGGTATAGGTGGATTGATAGCACTTAGCGGATTAGATCTCATTAATCATCGGTTTAATAAATTGCTCTGTGTTTCTCCTCTTTTTGCTCCATTCGGTAATAAAACGAATGGTTTTCAACATAAGTTAACACAATTTCTTTCTGATATAGGTCTTGGCTTTATACCAGCGAAAGATGGGAAAAAATTAAACAAAACAAAACAAAACAAAATACAATTGGGACACATGCATAAAGTGCCGTTCCATTCCATTAAGCCCCCAACATCCCAATGGATGGCATCGGTATTTAATGCGATCGATTCTATGAAGAGAAATGTACTCCACGGAGATTTACGAATTCCAACACTCTTTATTCTTGCCAATCAAAACAATATTGCAAACAACATTGAAGTGCGGCAATTATGCCAACACACACGCCTGACAGAAAGTATTACTATTACAGGCGCTAAACTGGATACAATTATGGTTAACGAAAATTATAAAAAGCAATTTTGGGCTGCATTTGATGCATTTATTCCCGATAATGTATTTGTAAAATAACACTAAATCTTAATTTCCGCACCGCCCATAAAAAAAGAAAATTTCTACGAGCGTTGGATCTACAAACACTTTTTAATATAATGGATTTTACTTTCCAACCACTCATATGATTCGTTTTCTAGCCTCTACAGGCAAGCCATGACCTAAATATTTACCACGCATTCTAATAAAAAACTAATATACAAAGTATATCGTTACATTAAACAAAATTATTTTACATCATAAAAAATAACTTAATAAAAAAATATTTTGTATAATTAATAAAAATGAATATAATAAATCTACTTAATATAACATGATAGATATTTATAAATAAAACATCAAAATACTATTTTTGATCTATTATTAAGTGTTAATTTAATATTATATCTAGAAAAATAATAGTTTTCATCTATTTAAGGAAAAAACTGAAAATAAAGCGCACTTATAATATTTATTACAAATCTCTATAAAAACAAATAACTATGAAATTTCTATTTCTTAAGAGAACTTTTAAAAAACAATAAATTAACATAATATTCTTCTAATTTCTCTATATAGCAAGTCCCTACAGTAACGGTTTTCATAAGTTTTTTTAATGAAATTCTGATAATAATCAGCGAATTTAAAAGAAAAGATAGCAATGAATCATCTTAAAAGTTTTAGAGAACCCCTTCTTTTTTCAAAATCACATATATTTTGAATTTAACCAACTCACAACGAATATGCTGTATTCTGAATAAGAATGTAAGAATTAACCATTTTGCCATTCATTTCAATTATGAGCATTTTACCGTCTTTTTTATAAATACTCTATATTGTATAATTGATGCGGCAAAACTCTGACAAATGGAGCCATTGGAACATAATCATGAAACGAATCCTGCTCGCAGAAGATGATAACGATATGCGTCGCTTTCTCGTAAAAGCCTTAGAACGTGCAGGCTACGAAGTCGCCGATTTCGATAATGGTATTAGCGCGTATGAACGTTTACAAGAAGAGCCATTTTCCCTTCTCCTGACTGATATTGTGATGCCAGAGATGGATGGAATCGAACTCGCACGACGTGCTACTGAGATTGACCCCGATTTACGAGTAATGTTCATTACAGGTTTTGCAGCGGTAGCACTCAATTCAAATAGTGATGCCCCTCCTGATGCAAAGGTTCTCTCTAAGCCATTTCACTTACGTGAACTCGTCAATGAGGTTGAAAAGATCCTTATCGCTGCTTAAAAAGTATTTTTTTAAGTTATTTGCATCTGTTGAAAGAGAAAACGAAATTAGGCATTGACGTTTGTCATTCTATATGGTGTATGCAACATCAATGAATGGGCGTGTAGCTCAGCGGGAGAGCACTACGTTGACATCGTAGGGGTCACAGGTTCAATCCCTGTCACGCCCACCAGATTCTTTTTCTTATTCTATAACTTGCTGTATTTATACATCTTTTTTACTGTTAGGGATGTCTGAATAAAGTTAGAGGAATAGGATTTTTTAACATTTCTCTACAAAGGTAGCATTTTTCTCTCTTTTTGATTCGCGAATTACTTCTGGTATTTGTTTGAATTTTTCTAAATCCTCTTGTGTAAAAATATCTATAAATCTAGAAAACATGCCAACAATTTCACGCCTCAACGGATCAGAAGTCTTGATTGTAAAACTTGTGCGACAAGCATCCGATTCTCTTCTCAAAATTTCTGCTACCCCTTGATCTAAAGCATAGAGTTCAATTATCTTTTCCTCCAGTCCTACAGGAACAGATTTTTTGCTGATCTATACAAAAGAGAAAAATGCTACAGATATGTCTAATTTCTTAGCCATATCTAAAAGGCGTTCTGAGTGATCAAGAGAAAGTTTCCGTAAAATTTTACCAAAGGATGTAAGCATCAAAAACGTCCTGTTAGAGAAAAAATATTTCTTCTGATTCTAACAAATCTTTTTATGATTTTCCTCAATTATTGCGAATCAAGAGTTCTTTTCGAAGAGTTTTTTTTAGCAAAACCAGAGGTCCAAAGGGTCTCTAATTCTAAAAAGTCAAAATCCCTAAAGATCTCTCGAACCTCATCACTATCATTCAGACTCAAGACAAATTTTCCTTGGATGCTTTTGAGAACTTTTGCCATACTCACAAAATCATCTTCAACAAAATTCCCAGAGCTGTAATACCTCCTCTCTACAAGATAAGGCGGGTCTAAGTAAAATAAACTGTCGGATGCATCAAAAAGTTCGACAACCCGCTCCCACGATAAATTTAAGATCGTCGTATCAAGAAGCTTCTGTCTAACACGCCGCATCCTTGCTAACAGCTTATCGGGATTAAATACTGTAGGCTTTTTCCTTCCAAAACCAAAAGAGACATATTCTTTTTTCCCATACATGACACAACGTTGGAGAAACAAAAAACGTGCGGCTCTTTCAACTTTGGAAAGGCTTTCTGGATCAATCGCCGCAAGTTCAAAAAACAACTGTCTTGAACAAACAAACCACCCTAGTTGTTTAGCCAAATCATCAAAGTCATTTTGAACACATTGAAACAGATTCGTGATCTCACCATTCAAATCATTAATCACGGAATATTTTGCTGGTCTTTTGTTTAGGAAAATAACACCAGAGCCTAAAAACGGTTCAACATAGGTTTCATGATCAATACTATTTAAAATCGGTATAATTTTCTTACGCAGATAGTGTTTACCCCCCATCCACGCAAACAATGTTTGTGTAAATTCTTGTTTCATCATATCTTTAAAGGAGAGATTGGACGTTCTAACTTTTTGTTATCCACTTTTTGAGGTGTGAGAAGCTATTCTCTACGGCGTCCACGAAACGGGAAAAATCTATTACAAATATAAAGAGGATGAAGGCAATCAATTTCATGATGCGTGACATCATCTTTAAGCCTTGGTAGGTCTCTATCATCTCGTGAAGGAGCTGTTGTTCTTTTTCTGTAAGACCTTTATCTTTGGTGCTTTGTTTCTTGACCATCTTTCCAACCACATAAATGGGCTCCCTGCTTGTTATGCTTCAAAATATCTCTTGCAAGGTTTGAAATGATGACCGCAACATACTGATTATCCAAATAAATGGGCAAGCAGCCACCACAAGAAACAGACCTATTTGCCGCGCACCAAACGAGAAAGTTCAGAACGCACACCAGCATCACTTTTTTGATTAACTTCATTTTCTACCTCAAGACGTATTGTTGCTGTCTTTAAAGCATTCTCTGTTTGCTTTTGCCGTTCGCTTTGCTTGCCAAGGTGAAACGCCTTGGCTAAAGCCGCTATAAAACAAAACTTCTCAAGACAGATATCATTGGTTCTGGAACACCGATACCTCTTAATTTTTTCAAGCAAAAAAAAACAAAACGCGGCGTAACTTACACAATGTTTGGAAAAAAGAAATCTTGCCTCATGGTTTTATCAAGGGTAGAAGTTTTCCAAAGCGTGTTGATTTTAAAAAGATGAAGAATAATGTTTTTCAAAGGGTAGACGGAAGTAAATTCCCCATTGCAAAACAAGAAGGATCATCAATTGCTGGAGTAATGTCCAAGCCAGAAATCACAAATTCTATCGCACAATATGCCAGTAAAAGATTAACTAAAAACATACAGAGACAACTTGAACGTCAAGAATACGCTGCTAATAAGAAAGCTAAATAATGTTCTCAAGCTTTATCTACCTATCCCATATCCTTATAAGTTTATGCATTACACACTTTGATTGCAATTTTAAAAACGAATTATCACTTATGCTTTGTTTTTTTTATAAAAAAGTCAATAAAATCAATATAAAAGATACTTCCCAGCGAGTTAGCTTCGTTACGGGGCAGGCTGCGCAAACTATCGCTAGCGACAGAATTTTCAAATTAACTGTACATTGTACACTTAACTCATTGATAAATAATGATTTCAATATGTACACTGTACAGTATATAATTATTTTGAGATGGAAATTATTTTTATTCTCGACATTATTGCGTCAATGTATATTTTCGAATCAGGTGCCTAAGAAACACCTTAAATCGATAGCGGATAAATTACCGACACAATCTCTTCTCCGCACATTAGAGACTTTGACTCATTATATGCTGCATGCATATAATGGGTTTGTCGGGTGTAGTTACGCTATACAATACTCTTTATGGGGAAAGCGTAACGACGGACTATCGACCGTCTTTCTTAGCGCCCAGCATTCTTCTGGAATATCAATAAGAAACCTCTAATCGATAGGAGTTCACTATGAACACTCTTATAGAAATTAAAGAACGGGTTATTGATAGAGAAGCTGTTCAAACCATCAATGCTCGTTATTTGCATGCATTTTTGGAAATTACATCAAAATTTGCAAACTGGATTAAAAATCGTATAAAAGAATGCAAATTTCGAGAAAATATAGACTTATAGTTTTTTCTAAAAATTTAGAAAAAGGGGAGCGTCCAAGCATGGAATATCACCTCACCTTAGACATGGAAAAACACCTTTCAATGATCGAGCGTAATGATAAAGGTCATCAAGCAAAAGAGTATTTTATCGAATGTGAAAAGCTTGCAAAACAAGTAGCGACACCGCAAATCGATTACTCCAAGCCCGAAGCATTACTTGGCGTCTTGAATCATCTACAAAATCAAATCGAACAGAAAGATAGCATCATTGCAGAATAGCAGCCAAAGCAGACGCGCTTGAGGATTTAAAGCCTTCTGATGGTTTGTTCGGTCCTATTGAAGCGGAAAAAACTCTTGAAGTACGACCAAAGGACTTAACAGATTACTTGCATAAACATGATTGGGTGTATCGCCGTGTTCCAAGTGGTCCATTATTACCCTATCAGGATAAAATCAAGAAAGGATTTATGGATTATCCTGCTATCACTATTCAAGGACCTGATGCTACAGAAAAGATACTGCCTTCAACAAAAATTACACCAAAAGGATTGGCATGTTTGAGAGAACAAATCTTTGGGGGGGTGCAATGAAGGTAGATACCAACTTTTTATGTAATGTGTGAATGGCTTTGTTTCAGTTTGTCAATTGTGAATATGTAGATAACAAAAATTGTAGTACTCTGGTTGACATTATGGGTGTGGTAGAAAAAGCTTTGATTTTAAAACCTCAAGATGAGGTACCGAATATTACAAAGATTCTAGCAGTTCTTAAAGGCTTTGGAACTTCAGAACTCCCGCATAGCATGAATTCGTTATTGCAAGCTTATGCTCCTACTTTGGAGAGCCCTGTTATGGAAGCTGCTTAGCTAAAAACATAACTCCCCTCTCCATTCTCAAAAATGGGGAGGTAGTTTAAAGATCAAGTTTTGAATGGGAGCCATTGAAAACTATGAGTTTCAACCTGGTCTTATAAACTCTCTTAATCTTTTTGAGGAAGTTGAAACGAGTACCACAGTGGTTGGGATTGAACGGCGTGATAATACATTTTCGCTTATTCAAACCAGTGAACGTGGCGCACATTTGGCAGAAGGTGATAGAGAGGGTCGTAATCTTCGGTTTTTCAAAACAACACGGATTGCCAAAAGTGATACGGTGAAATCAGAAGAAATCCAAAACCGGCGTGAATTTGGCGCAGAAGATCAGTTAGAAACAGCAATGAAATATATTGCCAG